>UQVN01000071.1 GCA_900544525.1 uncultured Eubacteriales bacterium | reverse complement strand
GAGATAGTAAAAATTATAAGTTGTTTTTATAATACAATAGAGAAATTCTATGAAGTGTATCAATAGAAAAGAGGATTTAGGAGAAGAAGACAATGAATTTATTACTAAGTGATATTGCATTACCTATATCTTTGCCCAGAAAAAAAGAGAATCAATATATTGATTTATCGAAGTTAAAAATAAAGAATTGTGTGGGATGTTTTGGATGCTGGGTCAAGACACCAGGGAAGTGTGTGATTCGCGATGATGCTACAAAAGTTTATCCACTGATTGCGAAAAGTGAGAAGATAATTTATGTGACTCATTTATATTGTGGTTCTTATGACGTGACCATGAAAACTTTATTAGAGCGGGCAATTCCAATTCAACAAGCATTTATTCGTTTACATGACAAGGAAACTCATCATGTTCAAAGGGATGTTGTAGAAAAAGATGCGGTTATTCTCGCTTATGGAGCGGAGCTAGAAGAGGAGAAGAAAGTTTTTGAGCAGCTAGTAGAACGAAATGCAAAAAATATGTCTTTTAAAAGTTGGAAGATCCATTTCGTTATGGAAAAGGAACTCAATGAAGTAATCGTAAGGGAAGTAATGGCATGGGAAAACTGTTGATTGTAAATGGAAGTCCACGAGCACCAAAATCCAATTCCAAAAAATATATTGCGATTTTAAAAAAATTTTGGAAAGGACAAGTAGAAGAATATATGGTAACAGCAAAAGACCATAAGAGCGTTCTTTCAAAAATCCAAGAATATGATCATCTAGTATTTGTTTTTCCCTTATATGTTGATAGTTTACCTGTACCTTTCATGGATTTTTTAAAACAGTTAGAGCAACTTCATAAAGAGAGAAAACCGATCCTTCATGTTTTAATTAATTGTGGATTTTTAGAATCAGAGCAAAATGAAGTTGCTATAAAAATAATGAAACTTTTTTGTAAAAAGAACCACTTTTCTTATGGTATGACATTATGTATTGGTTCTGGGGAAGCAATCTTAACAACGCCATTTGCTTTTATGGTAAAGCGGAAAATAAGAAAGTTTGTTTATGGAATACAGCATGAGAAACAAAAGATATTAAAAGTTACCATGCCATTATCAAAAAAGAGTTTTATAAAGGCTTCCACAAAATACTGGGAGAAATATGGAAGACAAAATAAAATTACAAAAGAACAAATGGCAACAATGAAAATTGAAGAGTAAGTATTCTATGGATTTTGATGCATAGAAAGAAAAGGTTAGGACAAAAATGTTCTAACCTTTTTTATATGATAGGAACTGCTCGTGGGGGGCAAACCACCTTCTGCTTTGAACGCTCAACTCATTACATAAAAATGTGAGAAACCTGCAAATAATTTGTAAGATTTCGTAAGGTCGTGGTTCTTACTTTTTCAATAGCGATTCGCTACAATAAAATAAAAAAGAAAAGAAGGGGACGTGAACATATGGGAGACGGTTCTATTATTGTAAAAGATTTGAGAAAAGTTTATCTAATTGGATCAGAGCGAGTGGTGGCATTAAATAAAATCAATTTAACAATACCAAAAGGACAGATTTGTTGTATTTTTGGTACTTCAGGCTCTGGAAAGTCCACACTTTTAAATCAATTAGCAGGGCTTGAAAAGCCAACAAAAGGCGAAGTTTTAATCGATGGAGTCAATATATCGAGGCTAAAAGAAAAGGAACTAGCCACATTTCGACAAAAAAATATTGGGTTTATTTTTCAGTCGTATAATTTATTGCAAACATTAACGGCTTCAGAAAATGTGGCAATGCCATTGATGTTTAAAGGAGTTCCCAAAGGGATTCGAACAAAGTTAGCTTATAAAATGCTATGGCAAGTGGGATTAAAAGGAAGAGAGGAACATAGGCCCAATCAAATGTCTGGTGGACAGCAACAAAGAGTTGGAATCGCACGAGCATTTGTAGCGAAGCCTAAAATTGTATTTGCTGATGAGCCAACAGGGAATCTCGATACAAAGACGACCATTGAAATCATGCAGATGATGGTGAAAATTTGTCGTAAAAATAAAGAGTCTTTGATTTTAGTGAGCCACGATGATGAATTGGCTCACTATGCGGATCGAATTGTGACTTTAATTGATGGAAATATTGTAAGTGATGTTATGAATGATAGTGTATTGAAAGAATCTGTGTAAAGGAAGAGGAAGGATATGAATAGAAAAGAGAGAAAAAAGTGGATGTTATGGATGTTAGTATTTGCCTTATTTGTGGGATTTTTACCAATTCATCCTGTTGGAGCAGAAGGAATCGAAGTGGAGCCAAAAGCAACGGCAACAAGAGTGTATGAAACAGGGACAGAAAAGGCGATTTCACCACAAAAAGGGAGTCTTGTAGATGTTTATGTAACGATTACCGATAAAAATATAAGTAAGAAGGAGTTAGACGCCTTAACAAATCCAATAGTAGCAAAAAAGAGAGAGGATAGTTTTGAGGCACAAAGTTCAAAATATGGGGAGCTTTATAATGGAATTAAATCCACTGGGGATGGCGTCATTTTTCAAGTGAAATTTACAAACTTAGAATACAGTGGTTCTGGTAATAAATTAATTTTTGATTTTTCTTATGGAATGGAAGGAGCAAAGAAAAAAGAATTAAAAGTAGCAGTGCCAAACTGTGTGGAATATAACTACAGTGATTATTCAGGTACCGTTCCTAAAATCGAAGTGAGCAATATTAAGTTTCCAGCAACCATTAAAGGGGGAGATACGTTTACATTACAATTTGATGCCTTTAGTAATATTAAAGATATTGTATTCAAAAATGTAGAATTGGATTATGGAACGGTGTCCGAAGGGCTTGAGACAACAAGCATTTTGGATTCTATGGAGCTTCCAAATTTTAAGGCGGATGGAACGAATACAACAGAACTTGTATTAAAAGCCAAGAAAGAATTGAATAATGACTTTGAAACAGTTACATTAAATTATACATATAGCTATCGTCAAAATGGCGAATTTAAAAATGATCAAAAAAATAGCATTAAAATTAAAATTCCTGTTGTAAAAAATAAAAAAGAAGAGAAGAAAAAAGAAGAAAAACCAGATGATATGAGAGCAGTTCCTTATATTGTAATCGATCGTTATGACTATGGAGAAGAAGTGACTGCAGGAGAAAGTGTGACAGTGAAAAGTACTTTAAAAAATATGAGTAAATTTTTTGATGTACAAAACATTGCTATTTTAGTCAGCAGCTCTGATAATTTAGTATCAAAAGAAGCATCCAATAAAATTTTAATTGATAAATTAAAAAAAGGGCAAGAAAAAGAAGTAGAACTCCAGTTTTTAACAGAGAAAAGTACAGCTACAGGATTTCAAACAGTGACATTTGAAATTTCTTATGACTATCAAAATGACAAAAAAAGAGAATCAAAAACAACAACAGAAGTAATGAAGATTCCTGTAAAAGCCATTAAGAAAGCGAAGAAAAAGAAGAAAAAAGAGAAAGAAGAAATTGCAAAACGAACACCATCTGTTATGATCAGTCATTATGAGTATGGTGGAAAAGTGCCTGCAGGGAAGAAATTCACTTTAGATATGGTGTTACAAAACACAAGTAAAGAATTAAACATCGAAAACTTAACCATGTCATTAGAAGTTGCAGAAGGGCTTGCGATTACCTCTTCTTCTAATACGTTTTTCTTTGATAATTTGTCTGCACAGGGACAAGTAGGGCAAAAAATTGAGATGCAAGCGTTGCCAAGTGCAAAATCGGCTTCTACGAATGTAACCGTTAATTTTAAATATGAATATGTCGATAAAAAACAAAGAAATTCGGTGACAAGTTCTGAAACCATTGCTATTCCTATTTACCAGCCAGACCGTATGAAATTTACGATGGGAGAACTTCCAGAAATTATATATGTTGGAGAAGAGAATACACTCTCTGTACAATATATCAATAAAGGAAAAAGTAGCCTTTATAATTTGTCTGCGGAATTAAAAGGAGATTTAACAGCAACGGAAAAAGTACAAAATGTTGGAAATGTCGACTCTGGAAACAGTGGAAGCATTGATTTTTATGTAACAGCCAATGAGGCAAAGAAATTAAAAGGGACAATAGTAATTACCTATGAAGATGATAATTTAGAAGTGAAGAAAGTAAAATTGCCCTATGAGTTAGAAGCACAAGAAATGGAAGTGGATCCAAATATGGGCGGAGATTTTGATATGGATCTGGATCAAGATATGATGGATCAAGAACATGGAATGAGCAAAAATGTAAAGATAAAAGTAGGGATTGGAATAGGAACTTTTTGTCTACTCGCTGTTATGATAGTTATGATTCGAAAAATTCGCAAGAAAAAACAACGACAAATGTTAGAAGAACTAGAACAATTTGAAGAGGAATAAGGAGGTCGAATATGAAACTGATGGATTTAATCGACCTTTGTTTTCGAAATTTAACAAGGAGAAAAGTAAGAACACTTTTAACAGTCGTAGGTGTCGTTGTCGGCACTTGTGCAATTGTTGTTATGATTTCATTAGGAATTGGTATGAAGGAAAGTCAAGAACAAGCACTTTCCGAAATGGGAGATTTAAAGCTAATTCAAGTATATAATTATAATTCGGGAACAAAAAACATATTAAATGATGCGACAATTGAAAAATGGAAAGGATTAAAAGGGGTTGTAACGGCAACCCCCATTTATGAAAGTGGAGATTTGAATTTACTAATAAGTGTAGGAAATAAAGATCGTTATCAAATGACACCAGATATCGTTGGTGTTTACCCAGATGCTTTAGAAGAATTGGGATACCAAATAAAAGAAGGTCAATTTTTTTCAAAGACAGGAGCAGGAAAAGATGTGATACCGATTGTTGTTGGAGAACAGTGGGGATATGCGTTTGAGGATATTCATGCAAGTCCACAAAATCGTTATATAATGGAAGGGGACGTGGATCAAAATGGAAATCCCAAAAAGCCTTTTGTTAATGTGATGAAAGATAAAATTACATTAACATTAACAAGCAATCAAGATGAGACGAAAAAGTTAAAAAAGAAAATCCTTGTCTGCGGTCGATTAAAAAAGGATAATGCAAAAGATTATCGAACGGCACAAGGAGTATTTATGGATATTAATGTGTTGAAGAAGCTAAAGGAGGAATATAGAAGGTTTGATAATGGAAAAAAGGAGGCGGATAAAGGATATCAGATGGCATATGTCAAAGTAGAAGATATTAAGTATATAGAAGAAGTGGAAAAAGTCATTAAAGAAGATGGATTTGATACAAGTTCTATGGAAAGTATTCGAAAGCCGATGGAACAACAGGCAAAACAGCAACAGGCAGTCTTAGGCGGTCTAGGAGCAATTTCTTTATTTGTGGCAGCCATTGGAATTACGAATACAATGATTATGTCCATTTATGAGAGAACGAGAGAAATTGGTGTAATGAAAGCACTTGGATGTTATGTAAGGGATATCCGAACCATTTTTTTATTAGAGGCAGGAACGATTGGTTTTTTTGGTGGAGTGATAGGTATTTTATTAAGCTATGGACTTTCTTTTATCATTAATAAGTTCGGTTTCAGTCTTGGTGGAGTAGGAGAGATGATAACGGAAGGCGTAACAAGTGGAGGACAGACATCGATTATTCCTCTTTGGCTTGTGGCATTAGCCCTTATATTTTCGACCTTTATTGGTCTTATTTCAGGGTATTATCCAGCAAACCGTGCAGTGAAAATATCCGCTTTAGAAGCCATAAGAGGGGATTAGGAAAAGAGGAAGAAAGACTTGACGAACGAATAAATACTTGCGATAATGAAAGACAGAGTATTTTTTGAATGATGATAGCCAAATGGAAATGATTTCTGTTTGGAAAGATATAGGAGGAAAAACAATGTCTAAAATTAGAACAAGATTTGCACCAAGTCCAACAGGACGTATGCACGTTGGTAATTTAAGAACTGCATTATATGCATATTTAATTGCAAAACACGAAGGAGGAGATTTTTTACTTCGTATTGAAGATACCGATCAAGAGCGCTATGTTGAAGGTGCCGTTGATATTATTTATAGAACCCTTGAAAAAACTGGTTTAATTCATGATGAAGGTCCAGATAAAGATGGAGGCTGTGGCCCTTATGTACAAAGTGAGAGAATGGCTTCTGGAATCTATATGGAATATGCAAAACAGTTGGTAGAAAAAGGGGAAGCTTATTATTGCTTTTGTGATTCAGACCGCCTTGCATCTTTAAAGTCAGAAGTTGTAGAAGGAAAAGAAATTGCAAAATATGACAAACATTGCTTACACTTAACAAAAGAAGAAGTACAAGAAAAGTTAGATGCAGGAATTCCTTTTGTGATTCGTCAGAACAATCCAACCGAAGGAACAACAACATTCCATGATGAAATTTATGGTGACATTACAGTGCAAAACTCCGAGTTAGACGATATGATTTTAATTAAATCTGATGGATATCCAACTTATAACTTTGCAAACGTAGTAGACGATCACTTAATGGGAATTACACATGTTGTTCGTGGAAACGAATATCTTTCTTCTTCTCCAAAATACAATCGTTTATATGAAGCATTCGGTTGGGACGTGCCAGTGTATGTGCATTGTCCATTGATTACAAATGAACAACATCAAAAATTAAGTAAGAGAAGTGGACATTCTTCTTATGAAGATTTAATTGAGCAAGGTTTTTTAACAGAGGCAATTGTGAACTTTGTAGCTCTTCTTGGATGGAGTCCAGAAGGAGATCGTGAAATTTTCTCTCTAGAAGAGCTTGTAAAAGAATTTGATTATCATAGAATGTCAAAAACACCATCTGTTTTTGATATGGTGAAATTGGCTTGGATGAATGGAGAATATATCAAAGCGATGGACGATGATAAATTCTTTACTATGGCACTTCCATATATGAAGGAAGTGATTACAAAAGAGGTAGATTTCCATAAAATCGCAGCTCTTGTAAAAACAAGAATTGAAAAATTCACAGAAATTAAAGAACATATTGATTTTATCGAAGCAGTGCCAGAGTATGATATTGCTATGTACACACATAAAAAGATGAAAACAAATGCAGAAACTTCTTTAGAAGTTTTAAAAGAAATTGTGCCAGTATTAGAAGCGCAAGAAGATTATAGCAACGATGCCTTATATGAAATGCTTGTAACATTTGTAAAAGAAAAAGAGGTAAAAAATGGCTATGTGATGTGGCCAGTTCGTACTGCTGTATCTGGAAAACAATCCACACCAGGTGGGGCAACTGAATTAATGGAAATCCTTGGGAAAGAAGAATCCATCGCTCGTGTGAAACAAGCGATTGCAAAATTGGAGGCAGAAATCTAAATGGTAGACTTCAATGAGGGACAAAAAAAAGCGGTTACTCATAAAGAGGGACCTATGATGGTATTAGCAGGACCAGGATCTGGAAAAACAATGGTTTTGACTCATCGTATCCAATATCTCATTGAACAATATGGCGTTCATCCATCAAAGATTTTAGTCATTACATTTACAAAGGCAGCTGCCTTGGAAATGAAAGAGCGATTTCAAAAGCTGGCAGGTGAAAACCTGCCAGTTGTTTTTGGGACGTTTCATTCTGTGTTTTTTATGATTTTAAAATATGCGTATGGATATACAAGCGCCAATGTGCTAGGAGAAGAAGAAAAGAAACAGTACTTAAAAGAAATTGTAGCAAAACAAGAAATTGAGATGGACGATGAGGCGGAGTTTTTCACAAGTTTAATCAGTGAAATCAGCCTTGTAAAAGGGGAAATGATATCGTTAGAGCATTATTATAGTAGTACTTGTTCTGATGATGTCTTTCGCACAATCTACAATGAATATGAGAAATGTTTACGACAGCATGGCAAAATCGATTTTGATGATATGCTTGTGTTTACGTATGAGCTTTTTAAAGCAAGAGAGGATATTTTAAAACAGTGGCAAAATCGATTTCGCTATTTACTTGTCGATGAGTTTCAAGATATTAATCGTGTTCAGTATGAAATTGTAAAAATGCTTGCAAAACCTGAGAATAACTTATTTATTGTAGGGGATGATGATCAGTCTATTTATCGATTTCGTGGAGCGAACCCAGAGATTATGCTAGGATTTGAAAGGGATTATCCATCTTGTGAAAAAACGCTTTTAAATATTAACTATCGTTGTAGTAAAGATATTGTAGATGGGGCAAAAAGGGTTATTAAAAATAATACAAAGCGGTTTGAAAAAGAAATCAAAGCGAATGCAGGAGAATTTTTACCAATTCAAATTCATGAAGTGAAAAATCAGCGAGAAGAGAATCAAGAGATACTCGATCAGATCCATGAGTATAATCGAAAAGGGATGTTATATTCAGAAATGGCGGTTATTTTTCGGACCAATACGCAACCGAGGTTATTGCTAGAAAAATTAATGGAATATGGAATTCCATTTAAAATTCGAGATGGGATTCCGAATATCTATGAACATTTTATCGCAAAAAACTTAATAAGCTATTTTAAAATGGCAAATGGAAATCGAGAGCGAGCAGAGTTTTTACAGATTATGAATCGTCCTAAAAGGTATTTAAGTCGAGAATATTTACAAAATCCTATTGTTTCTTTTTCTGAGTTAAAAATACAGTTATCAGATAAAAAATGGTTAGTAGAACGGATCGAGCAATTAGAATCCGATCTTTTAATGATTTCTAAAATGACTCCATATGCGGGAATTAACTATATTCGAAAAGGAATTGGATATGAAAAGTATTTAAAAGAATATGCGGAATTTCGGAAGATGAATTATGATGATTTATTAGAAGTGTTAGATGAGATTCAAACGGGAGCAAAAGAATTTAAAACAGTAGAGGATTGGTTCCGTCATATTCGAGAATACTCAGAACATATGAAAGATCAAGTGAAGCAAGGACAAAAAAATACCGATGCTGTTATGATGATGACAATGCATAGCTCTAAGGGATTAGAATTTGAGACCGTTTTTTTACTGGATGCCAATGAGGAAGTGACACCTCATAAAAAGGCAGTAAAAGAAGCTGACTTAGAAGAAGAGAGACGAATGTTTTATGTGGCAATGACAAGAGCAAAAAAATATCTGCATATTTTTTCTGTAGAAGATTATTTTAGCAAAAAACTTCCACGTTCTCGGTTTTTAGGGGAGCTGCTGTTTGATAAAGACGATTTGGCTGTTGGACAGGCTGTGTGCCATGCAAAATATGGTAAAGGAAAAATTACTTATGTGGACAAAGAAAGAATTTGTGTTTATTTTGATAAGCTAGAAGATACAAGGACTTTAAATGTGGAATTTGTCGTTGCAAATGGATTATTAAAACGGACGTAAAGCAAAGAAAGGACAAAAGAGGCTATGATGCAAAAGTATGTGGCAAGTAGAAATAAAACATTTAAAACAATTTTAATTGCCCTCATTGGAATTCTTGGGTTATTTCTTGTTGTAGGTATCTATATGAAAATGCAACAAAATGAGAAGTTAAAGGAATGGACAAAGATTGTTGCTCAGACGGCAAAAGATATCAAGACAGAAAAAGGGCAGGAACTCTATGCAAAAGGAAAGACAGTAGAAATTCCTCAATTAGAATATGAGCAAATGGTAGAATATTATCAATTAAATGGGATGAAAGAAGAGGAAGCTAAAGAAAATGCTGACACTTATGTAAAAGAGCGATATGCAATTTATGCTGATGCGGTACAAAATGGATATACAGCAACAAAAGAAGAACTGAATTCTTATATTGATGAGTTGAAAAAAGAAATGCATGAGAACAAAAATAAAAAGACAAGGCAGATGGTAGAAGAAGCCTTTGGAACGGAAGATGCTTATTGGGAATATGAAGAAATTCTTTGTGAAATTGATCTTCCAATTAAAAATTATATCAATGACTTAGGAAAAAAGTTCCAAGAAGAAAATAAAAATGCAAAAGATGAAGACTGGCAAAAAGAATTTAATAAGTTAAAAGAAGAAATGGTGGAAAAAGAAAATTTCCAAGTTATCTTTCGTAAATAGAGATAAAAAAACAGGAGCAAGACTCATAGCTTACTCCTGTTTTTTATAGGATAGAAAACTTCGTTTCCTATTCTTCTTCATCAGAATATAATTCTTCAAATTCTGCTTCGTCTAATAATTCATCGAAAGCATCTGCTACAATTTCATATTCTTCATCATCTTCGATGTTCACCAGTTCAATTTGATTGTTTTCTAATTCTTTATATCCATAGAGATAAACTTCGCCTTCTACGTCGTCAGAACCTTCTGGTAAAAGAGCGATATATTGTTTGTCGCCAGCTGGGAAGATTGCAAGAACTTCACATTGTATTTCAGAATCATCTTCTAATGTAAGAGTGATCATATCTTCGTTCATTTTAGAACCTCCTTTGTAATTTTCATAGACTTATTGTACTAGATAGGGAATCGCTTGGCAATAGAGAAATAAAATTTTAACAAAAATAATTGACTTTATGCAGTTTTCGTATAAAATAAAAAAAGATAACAATTTTATCAATTCGAGAGGAGATTAATTTGTGACACCAGAAAATGTATACAAAGGACGTGACAAAGAGCGTTCCAAAGACTTTAAAAACAAAGGAAATGGAGAACGCAACCAACGTTCTTACGGAGTATCACAGGGAAGAGCAGGAAGCTATCCAAAAAATCAAAGTGACAAAAATCGTAAAGAAACATTTGGAAGAAAAGATAACAAGGAATTCCACAAAGATGGGGGGTATCATGGACGTTATCAAAATTCTTTCCGACCAAAAGACAAAGATGATGACTATGAAAACAGACCGAGAGTATCAAGACCAAGAAGAAGTGAAAAAGAAGACGATTTATCTAGAATTCGAGAACAGCAAACGGATAAACTCATTGTAATGCGTAAATTAGAAAAAGAGCAAAAAGCGATGAAAAAGAAAAGTGAAGAGAAAAAACGTTCTCAAAATTCTCGTCCAATACCAAAACAAAAGCGTTCAAAAAATATCAATTATACGAGACAGTATGAAAATGGTATGTTTGAAGATTATGAAGATTGGTATGAAAATGACTTTTAATTTTATAAATCTAGCATAACGAGCAAGAGGAAGCTGTTGTATTTATTGATCTAGAATTAATAATACAGCAGCTTTTTTTGTTTCCTGTAAAAGAAAGTTCTTGTCTCTTCTGTTGCAAATATAGGTTAGTCTGTTATAATAAATTATGAAATTTATTCCTGTTTTGGAAGAAGGGAGTCGTGAGAAGCATGATTGAAACAATTACAACTGCAGAACTTCCAATTCGAGAAGTGATGAAAATTAAAAAAAATAGTTTATATCCAGAGCATATGACGGGCGAAGAACAGCGTCTTTGCATTATTACAGGTGTTCATGGAGATGATTTAGCGGGACAATTTATTTGTTATGAAGTGATTCGTAAAATAAAAGAAAATTATCAGCATTTAAAAGGAATTGTTGATGTATATCCAGCGATTAATCCATTAGGACTTGATGCAGGAACAAGAGAGTGGCCATTATTTAATATGGATATGAATATGGCTTTTCCAGGATCTTTTGAAGGAACTATGACAGAATATACAGCTGCAAAAATTATGGAGGATTTAAAAGGAGCGAATGTGTGCATTGATATTCATTCAAGCAGTATTTTTTTAAAGGAACTTCCACAAGTGCGTATTAATGATGACGTGGCTTCAAAACTAATGCCTTATGCAAAACAGATGAATATGGATTTTGTTTGGATTCATCCGTCCACAACGGTAAAACAAGGAAGTATTGTCAATGCATTAAATGAGATGGGGACAAAAGCTATGGTCATTGAAGGCGATGTAGCCATGAGAATCGATCAATCCTATTGTAATCAAGTTGTGGATGGGATTTTTTCTCTTATGAAGTATATGGGAATTTGGACAGGAGAGACAAAAATTCCTAGAAAGCCACATATTTCCGATGATGGAAAAGTTGTTTTCATTAATGGGGAAACAAGTGGTGTTTTTGTGCCAAGTGTCGAACATTCAAAGCAAGTAAAACAAGGGGAGAAAATCGGTGAGATTATCGAACCGCTGACTGGGTCTGTAGAAGAAGAGATTTTTTCTCCTTGCGATGGTATTTTGTTTACACTAAGGGAATACCCAGTGGTAAGCGAAGGAGCATTGTTAGCACGAGTTTTAGGGGGACATAAATATGACTAGAGAAGTATTATTTTCGTTGAGTTCAGGATTTCGTGAAAACTTTGAAGTAATCGGATATCGATTTGGAAAAGGAGAAAAGGCCGCTTGTATTGTAGGTGCTCTTCGCGGAAACGAATATGAACATCTTTATTGTGCGTCACAGTTAATTGATAAATTGTGTATTTTAGAGGAAAAGGGCGGAATTTTAAATAACAAAGAAATTTTAGTAATTCCATGTGCGATTAGTTCTTCTATGAATGTAGGGAAAAGAAATTGGGTAAGGGATAATGAAGATATTAACCGTCATTTTCCAGGAAATCCAAAAGGAGAAGCAACGGATCGAGTGGCAGCAGCTATTATGGAAGCAGCTACTGGATATCGATATGGAATTCAATTTACAGGCTTTTATTTAGCAGGGGAATTTGTACCACACGTTCGAACACTAGGAGGTGGGAAAGATAGTATTAGTCTTGCCAGCCTTTTTGGATTACCATATGTAGTAACAGGACAACCAAGAAGTTTTGATCAAAGAACATTAAATTATAATTGGCATGAAAGAGGAACGAGTGCATTTTCGCTCTATGTAAGTGGTTATGATTATTTAAACCAAGAGATAGCAAACCAAGCAGTTTCTTCTGCACTTCGTTTTTTGACAAGAATGGGAATCATTAAATATAATTGTCATAATGGATACATTGCAAGTATTTTAGCAGAGGAAGATCTCGTCACTGTGAAACCAAATATCTCTGGATTTTTTAGAAGAAAATGCGAAATTAATCAAGAGATAAGGCGTGGTGATATTTTAGCGGAAGTTTTAGATCCGTATGAAGGCAATATTATTGACCGCATTGTAGCACCCGTAGATGGAATTTTATTTTTTGCACAAACATCACCAATTCTGTTTGAACACTCGGTTGCATTTCGTATTAT
>UQVN01000070.1 GCA_900544525.1 uncultured Eubacteriales bacterium | reverse complement strand
TATAATTTATAATTTTTTGTATAAACGGAGAATATCCTTTTAAAGAATAATTTTTCACAAGAATACAATACTTCCTTATCATTTGCATTTTTAATTTGCCAGCTTCTCTCTCGGAACAAATGGTTTCTATTTGCTTTGCAAATTTAGCCGATAACTCATCGATATACACAGGATGTACACAAGAAGATTCGACAAATTTTCGACAAAGTGTATTAAAGCTAATTAATAAATTCCGATAATTTCGATTTTTTTCCTTATACCTTCTTGAAATTTGGTATTTATTTAATTGCCCTAAAAACTCTAACGCTTTTTCTGTATTTCCTTGTGAAACCGCTAAAAGCATTTCCTGTTCAATTTGATATCGCTGTTCTAATAGATGAAAAGACAGCGCCTTGTCTTCTTGTGTGTAAGGAATAGCAAATTCACTCTCTCCTTCTTTTCTTATCCCTTCTAGGAATTGGATTTTTATCTGCTCTTTTCCATATAACAATTTTAACGTGGAAGAAAGCATAGTAAACCATGCATTATCGTTTGTTATGATAGGAATCGAATTATAATATTCTTCTACCTCTTTATATGAGGAAGGGGTGATTTGATAATTTTTTAACAATTGATGGAATTCATAATTTTCAAAAACGTTTTTTTTATAAGGGCCTATGATAACAAAATGAAATGCCTTCTCTTCCCCTTCTGGTATTCGAAAAATACAATATTCTTCTTCAAAAAATCCTAATGCATAATATAAAATCCCTTGCTCAATTTCCCTTTCGATTTCCATTCTTTGAACCATCATTGGATATAAACTTTCCCCTAGCCACAGTCTTCCGTCTTTCGGAATAATTTTCATATCCACATTATGACTATTTACAACTAATTTCAAATACTCTAATATCTCGATTTTCATCTATATCACCCCAATAATTCTTATTCATTTGATTTTTTTTATCATTATAACAACAAGTATTGCCAAGTTTCAAGTGACTTTCTGTGCATTCCGTTTCCAATATAAATTTTTCATTCCCTGTTTTTCGTTACATTTTTCCCTGTTTATTTTATTTTTAACAAGTTATCACTTTACAAAACTATCAAACTAATGTTAAAATCGTTTCATATTTTAAAAACTTATTTTAAATTGTATTTTCAAAGAAAGAAGGAGGATCAAATATGCAACATCTTATTATACCAAAAGACTATCATTCAGAACTTAATCTCTATGACACCCAAATTGCTATCAAAACGGTGAAGGATTTCTTTCAACAGACGTTAACAAAACAACTTAACTTACTTCGTGTGACAGCACCATTATTCGTAGTACCACAATCAGGTCTCAATGATAATTTAAATGGTTATGAACGCCCAGTTTCTTTTGGAATCAAAGAACAAAATGATTCTCCAGCCGAAATTGTTCACTCCCTTGCGAAATGGAAACGTTTTGCTCTAAAAAAATATGGTTTTTCTCAGGGAGAAGGTCTTTATACGGATATGAATGCCATCCGTCGTGACGAAGATACGGATAACATTCATTCCCTTTATGTAGATCAATGGGACTGGGAAAAAATTATACATAAAGATGATCGTAACTTAGATACTTTAAAAGAGGCTGTTCGAATTATTTATAGTTGCCTGAAAAAAACAGAGAAATATATGGCGATTCAATACGATTATATTGAAGAAATTCTTCCAAAAGATATTTTCTTTATTACTTCTCAAGAATTAGAGGATATGTATCCATCTTTGACACCAAAAGAAAGAGAATATAACATCGCTAAGTTAAAAGGTGCTGTATTTATTATGCAAATTGGAAAAGAATTAGCTTCTGGTGAAAAACACGATGGACGCGCACCTGATTATGATGATTGGGAATTAAACGGAGATATTATTGTCTACTATCCTGTTCTTGATATTGCGCTCGAACTCTCTTCTATGGGAATTCGTGTCGACGAAGAAAGCCTTATGAAACAATTAAAATTAAGCCGCTGTGAAGAGCGCGCTAGCCTTCCATTCCAAAAAGCAATTTTAGAACAAGAACTTCCTTATACAATCGGTGGTGGTATTGGACAGTCTAGACTTTGTATGTTCTTTTTAAGAAAAGCTCATATTGGAGAAATTCAAGCCTCTATTTGGCCTGATGAAATTGCAGAAGAATGTGCAAACCATGGAATTATACTTTTATAGCCTCAAATTCATATAAGCATAATTTCTAATTCGGTGGTTTCTTAAAGAGCATAAATGCTCTCCCATGGCTCATTGTGTTTGTGTAAATAAAAGGCGATGTAACAAACAAGTATCCTTTTCTTCATTTCTAGGTACTTTTTTGTTACAATCGCTTTTTTATATTATCGAATTACATAAGAAATTCAAAACATTTTCTACCGGTATCCATTATTATCCAAGAACAAAGTCATAAGTGCTAGGCATACATCCTTTATTCCAGATATTAAAATAAATCAATGGCCTCTTTTACATTGGATACACCGATCAATTTTATTTTATATTCTCCTTTCAAACTATCAAAGTTCGTCTTTGGTAGAATACAAGTTGTAAACCCCATTTTCTGAGCTTCATAAACTCTTTGTTCTGCCATATTCACACCTCGAACCTCTCCTGTCAGTCCCACTTCTCCAAAAATTAATGTATGAGAATCTATCGCTCTATTTTTATAACTAGAAATAAGTGCCATCACAATCCCAAGATCAATGGCAGGCTCTCCTAGTTTCATTCCGCCTGTTAAATTTACATAGGCATCACATCCGCCTAATTGATATCCAGCTCTTTTTTCCAAAACTGCTAATAATAAATTAACTCGATTATAATCAATTCCAACGCTTGTCCTTCTTGGGATTCCAAAATTCGTATCCGTCACAAGTGCTTGAATTTCAATTAAAATAGGTCTTGTTCCTTCAATGGAACAAACGACAACAGAACCGGAACTATCAAGAGGTCTTCCATTTAACATCACTTCCGATGGATTTGGCACTTCTTCTAAACCGTTTTGTAACATCTCAAATACTCCGATCTCATTCGTAGAACCAAAACGATTTTTTACTCCTCGAAGAATTCGATAAGATGCATGGCGATCTCCTTCAAAATATAACACCGTATCCACCATATGCTCCAATGTCCTAGGCCCTGCAACAACGCCTTCTTTCGTCACATGCCCTACAATAAAAATCGCCGTACCCGTTTGTTTTGCAAGCATCATCAGTTGAGAAGTTACTTCTCGTACTTGTGATACACTTCCTGGTGCTGAACTAATCTCTTCAGAGCACATTGTCTGAATCGAATCGATGACTACCATATCTGGCTTCGCTTTTAAAATGGATTCACAAGATACTTCTATATTGGTCTCACATAATAAATACATCTCTTCTTCAAACGTTCCAAGTCGCTCTGCTCTCATTTTAATTTGCTTTAATGATTCCTCTCCAGAAATATAAAGAACCTTATTCTTTTTATTTGCCAAATTTCTACATACTTGCAATAACAATGTAGACTTTCCAATTCCTGGATCTCCACCAACTAAAGTCAGAGAACCTCTTACAATCCCTCCTCCTAGCACACGATCTAATTCTGGAATTTCAGTACGAATTCTCTCCTCTTCTTTTGACGATACTTCGAATAAACTGGTAGGCTCTTTGCTTTCTAACTTAGATTTTTTTACTGTTCCCTTTGGTGTAGTCACTGCCTTTTCTTCTACAAAAGTGTTCCACGCACGACATGCTGGGCACTGCCCCATCCATTTCGATGATTCATATCCACACTCTTGGCAGAAAAAAATTTGCTTTGCTTTTGCCATTTTCTTTTCCTTTCTTTGTCTCTTCTACTGGCTGCTTAACTTATGCCTTTCCATGATACAAAGTGTGCGTTGCACACCCTTCATAACTTTAAGTTATTTCTAGCTTATATGATAGAAAACACAATTTCCTATCATACAAAAAAGTGCGTCCATTTTCTTTTGTACGCACTTTTTCTTTGTTATTCTCTTTCTCTATGTATCAGACCAACGATGCAACTCTTAAAATGCCTTCTACACAGATTATAATTTCTCGATTTTTACAGTAGCTTTTTCCTTGTCTCCAAGTTCTACGCTTAATGGAAGTTTACCGCCTAAGTTTGTTTTCATCTTACCAACATTAATATCATCAATGAAAATCTTATATTCTTTTTCTGCTTCTAATTCAAGCGTAATCTGTGCATCTTCTTTCGCTTCTACACAAAAACTTACAACACGATCACTTGCTCTAAAATTATGAACAGCTGTTCCTGGAACAGATTCGTATACAAACATTCCGTTTCTTTCTAATTTTGTAATCTCCTGAAACGTTTTCACTTTATATAAATCTCCCTCATGTTCAAAATCAGAGACTTTTGATTTCGTTGTTAACTCATAATTCCCGAAACTTAAACTATTATCTTGTTCTGCTCGAATTAATTCTTGTACAACTGCCATTTTATTTCCTCCTAAAATATGCATAACTATATCTTTTGATTTACTAATATTATATATTATTTTTCATCAGATTTCCAGTAAAACAGGTAGGAATCCGACAAAATCACTCTTATTTTTTCTCTACCGTTTCTTTTCTTTCAAAATGTACCTTACCTTCTTCCATTTTCACTAAGATAACATTTCCTTCTTGCATATGTCCGCTCAAAATTTCTTCTGCTAATAAGTCTTCTAGCTCTGTTTGCACGGCTCTTCTAAGAGGTCTTGCTCCATATTTTTCATCATATCCTTTTTCTAAAATATATTCTTTCACAGAAATATCTACTTCTAATGAAATTCCCATCTGTAAAAAGGCGCGTTTCTTTAAATCCTTTAATAACAATTCTACAATCTGCATTAATTCTTGGCGTTCTAATGTATGGAATACAATAATTTCATCGATGCGATTTAAAAATTCTGGCTTAAAGGAATGTTTTAATTCCTCCATAACATTAGACTTCATATTTTCATAATCCACTTTCGAATCAGAGTTTGTTTTGAATCCTAATTTTTTCGGCTCTACAATAGTGCTTGCCCCTGTATTTGATGTCATAATAATAACAGTGTTTTTAAAATCAACTTTTCGTCCTTGTGAATCGGTAATATGACCATCATCTAATACTTGTAGCAATAAATTAAATACATCTTCATGTGCCTTTTCTATTTCATCAAATAATACAACAGAGTATGGATGCTGACGAACTTTTTCACTTAACTGTCCACCTTCTTCATATCCAACATATCCTGGTGGAGAACCAATCATTTTTGATACGCTATGCTTCTCCATATATTCTGACATATCAATTCGAATAATCGAATCTTCTGTACCAAAGATTGCTTCTGAAAGTGCTTTAGAAAGTTCTGTTTTTCCCACACCTGTAGGCCCTAAAAATAAGAAAGAACCAACGGGACGATTCGGATCTTTTAACCCAACTCTTCCTCGTTTAATGGCTTTAGAAACAGCAGATACCGCTTCTTTTTGACCAATCACTCTTTTGTGTAATGTATCTTCTAAATGAAGAAGTCGTTCTGACTCTTTCTCATTTAAGCGCTCTACTGGAATTTTTGTCCACATAGCAACAACTGATGCAATATCATCTTCTGTTATTTCCACTGCTGAATTCTTCTCTTTTTCATATCGCTTCCACGCACGATCATATTGCTTTTGTTTTTTCTCTTGCTTCTCATTCCAAAGAGATGCCTCTTCAAAGTCTCCTCTTTCGATTGCATTCTCTCTTTCTTTTTCAATAGTCGATAATTCTTCTTCTAATTTTAACAATTGCGTTGGTGGAGTTAACACAAGCAAGCGTTTTCTAGAGGCTGCCTCGTCCATCAAATCAATGGCTTTATCTGGAAGGAAACGATCATTAATATATCGTTCTGATAATGTTACCGCGGCTTTGATTGCCTCTTTGGAGATTCTTACTCCATGATGTTTTTCATACTGTGGATATAATCCTTCTAATATTTGAATCGCCTGTTCTTCACTCGGCTCTTCTACCACAACTGGCTGAAATCTTCTTTCTAACGCAGCATCTTTTTCAATGTACTTTCGATATTCATTTCTCGTAGTAGCACCAATAATTTGGATTTCTCCTCTTGAGAGGGCTGGTTTTAAAATATTAGCTGCATCCATAGAACCTTCCGCTCCACCAGCTCCAATAATTGTATGAATTTCGTCAATAAATAAAAGCACTTCTCCATTGGAACGAAGTTCTTCTAACATCTTCTTCATACGCTCTTCAAATTCTCCACGGTATTTCGTTCCCGCTACCATAGCGGATAAATCAAGAGATAATAGTTTTTTTCCTACAATGGTTTCTGGAACAGTACCACGGCTTAACATCTGCGCTAATCCTTCTACAATCGCCGTTTTACCAACTCCTGGTTCTCCTGTTAAACAAGGGTTATTTTTCGTTCTTCGACTCAAAATCTGCATAAGGCGTTGAATCTCATACTCTCTCCCAATCACAGGATCTAACATTCCATCTTTGGCTATTTGTGTCAAATCTCTACTATAACGATCTAACATAGGAGTTGTAGATTTCTTTTTCGCTTGTGTTGCTTTTCTCTTCAAGTAATAATCATTTTTTGCTTGATTGGTATCTCTTCCGAGAGTTTTTATTAAATCCAAAAAGACTTTTTGAACATTGATATTCATTTGCTCTAATAAACGGCAACCACTATTTTCAAAATCTACAATAATGGCAAGTAACAAATGTTCGGTTCCTGCTTTTGAAAGCCTATCTTTGTTGGATTCTACCACACTTTTTTCTAAAATTTCTTCTAATTTCGGACTAAAAACAGGTGATTTTACTCCTTCTTCTTCGCTTAAAAAACTGCCAATGGCTTTTTGTACCCGTTCTTCTTCTACGCCATTTCTTACTAAAATTTCTGCAGCAGTTCCCGTTTTCTCTTTTAGTAATCCATAGATTAAATGTTCAGTTCCTACATAATTTTGCTTTAACTTCTTTGCAAATGTTTGTGCAAGAGAGATTGCTTTTTGCGCTCTCTCAGTAAATAAATCTAATTGAAAACTCATTCGTTCCTCCCTTTATCTTTTTATTTTTTATTTTTTTATTTCTTAATTTTACATATTTCTCATCATTTTCCAAAAATATCATACATGCTGTCTACAATTTGATAAATATCTTCTTTACTAATATTTTTACAAATAGCTTCGGCAACAATCATTTCCATACTCTCATAGATTGCTTGTACTTCTAACTGCTTATCACACGGTACGGAAACGGATACCACTGCCCCTTTCCTTCTATCCAATTGCAAATAACCATCTTGCTTTAATAGAGAATATGCCTTATTCACTGTATGCATATTAACACCCAAACATTCAGCTAACTGGCGAACGGAGGGCAAAGCTTCTCCTTCTTGGAGTTCCTCTTTTGCAATGGCAATAATAATCTGATTTCTAAGCTGTAAATAGATTGCCTCTCCACTTTGAAAGTCAATTTGTATCTCTTCAATTGCCATAAGGACTCCTCCTTTCTTTCTAATCCCACAAATATCTTTGTTATATTAATCATAGAACAATTATAATTAAAAGTCAAGAAATACTCAATCCGTAATCAATCCCTTCTAAATTCGCATAAGTTTTCGGAATAAACATGCAACGAATCCAAACACTGCACACGTTCCAATCACTTTTTGATGTTCTGTTAAAATTTCCATTGTTAATAAAAATCCTTTGATCACTTCATGGGTTTCTGGAACTACTCTTTGTAATTCAGGTGCTAATAAAACAAGAATGGCAATCAAAAGAAACGGCAATAATCCTCGTCCTGAGTCAAAGGATTTAATCCGATCTTCACTGGCTAGTTTCCTTTTTGAAAAAATCCAAATACTAGAGAGAAAGACAAATCCTATCATACAAACCATAAGTGCTATAAAAAAGGCCAACGGATAGTTCCTCTCTCCCACCATCGTCTGAACAAAGCCCAATGTATTTCTTTCTTTCCAAAAAGCAAATACGAGTACAGCACCAATTCCTAACATCATCAATACCGAAAAGCCTTGTAATACTCTTGAAATAGTCTTTTTTACTGTCTTAACGGGCAGAACTTTTGTAGGTAATAATCCCTTTCTCTTTGTCTTCTTTTTCTTCGTTTTTTTTGGATTCGAAGGTTTTGACTTACTACTGCCCATCTTTTTTGAATAATCAGTTGGTGATTTCTTTGTCTGCTTCTTTATTATCTGTACTTCTTGTCTTTTCTCTTTCTCCTCTTCTTGAAATTCTTTCTCTTCTTTTTGTTGTCTTCTTTCTTCTTCTCTTTGAAATCTCTCTTCTTGTAGCTGTTTTTTTTGCTCTGCCTCTTCTTTTTCTATATTTTTTTCTAATGGCATACCACAGTTGCTACAGTAGTTTCCACTGCTCTTTGTTCCACAGTTTTTACAAATCATATGATCTCTCCTTTGTTTTTCTCTTTTTTTTATAGGAACGTCTATAATTATATAATGAACAAACAGCAGTTCTTATTTCATCCTTTTTTATTTTCTCTCATATTTTAATCATAAGAACCAAAGTATACATTGCACACTTTGTCACAGGCCAGTAGTTTCCACAATAAAACGATGGGAAAAAAGGGACACCAAAAAACGCTCCGTTCTATTTTTTGATATCCCTTTCTCCATTATAAATTTCGATTGCTCATCATCTATTTTATTTTTTCTGTTACTTCAGCCATTTTAGAAACATCTCCAATTAAAATTGCTCCTTTTAACTGGTTGTTTACATAATAGTATTTTTCATACTGTTTTCTTGCATCATCTTTTATTTCCATTGTTCGATAAGCAAGTTCAGGATTTTTCCCATTATCTCCAATCGCGTAAAGAGCGGTATTCATTCCATGGAAAGAAAGACCTAATGATGGCACTTGGTACTCCACTTGATCTCCTGTGGCATTAGCACCAGCTGTTTTTCCTTGTTCAGAAGCCTCTGGCCAAATTGCATAATTCATGCCTTCATACTGTGCACAATCACCACAAGCATAAATATCAGCAATATTTGTTTCCATTTTTTCATTTACTACAATAGCACGATCCACTTGGATTCCTGCTTCTTTTGCAACAGCTGTATTCGCACGAACTCCTGCGGATATAATTACTAAATCTGCTGGGAATACGGTTCCATCAGAAAGTTTGACACCTTCTACATGAGCGCCTCCTTCAATGGATTCAATCTGTACTCCTGTATGAATTTCAATGCCTTCTTTCTTAGCAATTGCCTCTAACATCTGACCTGCTGTTTCATCAATCTGTCTTCCCATAAGCTGTGGTGCTAACTCAAGAACAGCCACTTCACATTTTGACTTTTTAAATTCCCAAGCAGCCTCTAAGCCTAAGACACCACCACCGATAACAACCACATTTTTTACAGTTGGAAGAAGTTCTCCAATTTTTTGAATATCGGATACTTTACGAATTGCAATTACTTCTTCTTTCTCCGCTCCTTGAATTGGTGGAATAAAGCATTCAGAACCAAGTGCATAAATCAATTTATGATATTGAAGTTTCATATCTCCATCTAAAACGATCACTTTTTCTTCTGCATCAATTTTTGTAACATTTTTGCCTAAAATCGTTATAATCTCATTTTCTTCATACCAGTTTTTATCATGAACTGCAATTTGCTCTGGTGATAAACCTGCTAACATAGATTTTGTGAGCATTGGACGATTATAAGTGAGTACTTCTTCATTTGAAATCATAACAATTCTTGCTGCTTTATTTCTAGCCCGAATTGCCTCTGCCGCTGAAAGACCTGCAATACCATTTCCAAGAATTACAAATGCTTCACTTGTATCCCTTCTAAACGTCACTTCATCTTCCTCTACTTCTACAAAGTTTTCTTTTCCTACACCACAAACTGGACAAACTTCAAGGGAAGAATCAAAGATTTCACCACAAACGAGACATTTTACAAGTTTTCTTGGCCCTTTTACTTTTCTTGGATTTTCTTTTTCAAGCACTTGACATCCAAAATTATATCCAAATTCAAAAGCATTCATTAAATCCACTTCACTTGGTTTAAATCGCACACGGAATCCTTCGTCATTTACCTTCATTTCCAATTGTTTTAAGCGTTCAATCAGATGTGGAACTGCTTCTCCACTCCAGCCATAACTTCCGAATGCACTGGCATACTTTCCACCATGAACTCCTGAAAACATGGAAGTTGTTACGTCCCAAATTGGTTTTAAAGCTTCACATAAAATAGTTGGACTTCCAAGTAAGATACCATCTGCAAAACCAATTTCTTCCATAACTTTTGCCATATCTGCTTCTACTAAATCATAGCTTCTTACATCAATTTTTCCGCTTTCACGAATTCCTTCTGCAATTTTTTCCGCTAATTGTTCTGTGTAGCCATAAGCACTTACATAAGGAATGATAACCGTTTTTTCTTTATTTGGATTTACAACGGTACACCATTCTTCATAAGTTCCCATTAACTCCTCAATTTTTGTATCGAGAACAGGGCCATGCCCTGTACAGATCATATCGATTTCTAGTTCTTTTACACGATGTAAAGCAGTTAACATATATGGTTTAAATGGTCCTAAAATATTATCAAAATAATATTTTGTGGCACGCATATAACCTTCTTCATCTGTCACCTTGCTTCTTAAAATCCCGTGAAACCCATAATGAGAACCAAAAGAATCACAAGTGACAAGCACCTTATCTTCTTCAATATAAGTGAACATTGTATCTGGCCAATGAAGATTTGGAACATGCATAAAACGAAGTGTTTTATCTCCAATTTTCATTCTTTGATCATCTTTTACTGGAATGCTATAAAAATCCCGATTCACAATCTGTTTTAAAAATCCAATTGCACAACTTGTTGCAAGAATTTTCATATTTGGATTTAAGTCAAGTAACATTTCAATGCTTCCTGCATGATCTGGCTCTGTATGTTCGACAACAAGATAATCAATATTTTTTATATCCGTAATGGATTTTAATTCTTCTAAATATTCATCAAAAAATTTTGCCTTGGCTGTTTCAAATAAAATTGTCTTATCACCTGTTTTTAATATATAAGAATTATAAGTTGTACCAAATTCTGTATACATAATAATATCAAATACACGAAGTGTATCATCGACAATTCCAGTCCAATAAAAATCCTTTTTTAACTCTAATGTTTGCATAATAAACCTTCCTCCTAAAACCTTCAGTTGGTGTATATCTTCACTATAGATCGTTGTTTTTTAACACAACATATGCCACCTTCTCTATTTGATATACCCTATATATTGTACTACACTTTCTTATTTCCAACAAGAGTTTTTTCCTCTTTTTTTCCTCTTTTTTCTTCCTAAGTATTTGGAAACTTTAAGAAATATAGATATAGCTCTACGATTGTTTCATATAGTTCTTCTGGAATTTCACTTCCCAGCTCTAATTGAGCAAGAGTAGTCGCTAGTGAATTATCTTCATAAACAGGTACTCCTGCTTCCACCGCTGTCTCAACTATTTTTTCTGCTAAATGCCCTTTTCCCGCTGCTACAATAACAGGGGCCCGATTTTTCTCCATATCGTACTTTAAAGCAACTGCTTTTTGATTTAATACTTTATTAAACTCTGACATGAATTCCTTTATTCCTTTCATATAATTTTTGAAATACCTTTATTATATCTTGCCCTTTTTCTCCATATGATACATGAAAACTTTGAATAGAAAGATTATTTTTTTCTAAAATAGATAAGACTTCATCATGTATTTTTTTCTCTTCTCCTTTTAACTGTTCTGGACAAAGAAGTTCTGCGCAAATAGTATTATTTTTATAAAGTAAAATAGCATGAACATCTCCCAAATCTTCTATGTAAAACTTTAATAACAGCTTTATCTGTCGCTCCTTTATCTGTGCCCCATTTCCTAATTCATCGGGATCAATCCAAAGCTCTGATACCATTTTTCTTCCAAACATTTCAACAGGTATCATAGCGTGAATAAGAGGCATATAAACACTTTCATTTAATAAAAAAGCCTCCATAAGAGACTCAAATATGTGACGATTTTCCATCCCTCCTGCACCTTTTATTCCTTCACTTAATACAGAAAAAAATTGAGATTGCATCTGTCCTAATGGCTCTCTTTCTTTCTCACATAAAAAAGAAAACAAAGTATCTTCGTCTAAGTCGCCAAACACTTGATAAAACTCTCGATATGCTTTTAGTGTTTGAAAAACTTTTAATAATTCATCTTTATTTCCATTTTCATATCGCGCTACTTGAATCATCAATAATGAAATTTGCTCTCGTATCGCTCCAAAATCATGTGTCTTTTTAATATATACTCCCAAAAATGGAAGGATGGCTCTTTTTAATATTTGTTCATTCCCTTTTGTATCCCCTAATGGCGCTTCTTGATTCAGCTGTTGCTTTAACAATTCAAGCCTTTCTTTATCCGCACGAAACATATATTTTTGAATTTCTGTTAGATGATAGGACATTTGTTTTAATAAATGATATCCACAAGTCATATCCACATAACGTTTCATAAAATCTAAAATGGTCGCTCTAAGTTCCACAGAATCTGTTTGATTCATAATAGTACGAATTTTTTCGAAAAACTCTCCTTGAAATGGTGTTGTACTTTTTAACTGTTCTTTTATAAACTGATTTAAACTCTCTGGTGACTGTTTTATACTATCTAAAAACTTTGAAACCTCTTCTGAGAATCCAAGATTCATTCCAACACTTAACATTTTATCAAAGTCTTGAAATAATAATTTTGCGACAATCTCTCCTTCTTTTGGAGTCTTTTTCATCGCCTCTAAAAAACTTCCAAAATTTGATTCTGCAAAATATTTTTTCTCTTCAGCATTCAAAATCTCCCTTAGATTTTCCTTACTTAAGATTCCTTCTATATTCTCTTTTGTTTGTATTCCGATCTTTTTTTGAGTGGTTGGATTATTTTTTACATTTGTATTTGTATTATCATATCCAACTTGTGGCGTTGTTACTTTTAAAATATTTGCCATTTATTTTCACCTACTATCATTAAAACTATTATTTTTTTTCATTTTATGTCGATATTATTATATATTAAATTTTTTTATAAGGTGGTATGCTATGAATCATAAT
>UQVN01000069.1 GCA_900544525.1 uncultured Eubacteriales bacterium | reverse complement strand
TCATTTTATCCAATACATACCCATATGTCAATTTATATTTTAAATATATTTAAAATATTTTATTTTTATTAAAATACAATTTTATAGGCATTTATTTTATATTATTATGATTGAATTTTTAACTGCAATTGCTATCGTTTTATTAACCGGTGAAGTATAACAACTGAAAAAGGACTCTTGAGTATATTCAAGAATCCTTTTCATCTTATTCTTTTATTAATAATGATAATTGAGAGAAAATTCAAGAAAGATTTGATACGGTAAATGTTACCTCTAACACGTTTTCTTCTTGATATTGAGATTCTTCAAAAGAGAAAGAATCTTTTTTCTGCAATCCTGTAATCATAGGCTCAGCTCCACTCCACTGATTGATCAATTCCATTGTGAATTTGGCTTGTTCTTTTTGAATGGCCGAAGTTTTATTTTCTTTTACTTTGTACTCATTTCCATTGAATACCACTTTGTCAATCACAACATCGGCTGTTTTAAATGGAGATGTTGTCTCTCTGCCTTGTTCTACATAACAATCTCTTAATGAAATGGTTGTAATATTGGAGAGCATTTCCTTGCTACCTCTTAATTTTAATGTGTAAGTACCGCCTTTTTTTGTAATTCGAGCGACGTTATCACTTTGAACAGTATACCAATAATAGCTATCGGACGCATAAAGGCGAACGGACATCATCTCTGTATTTTTCTTTACCTTGCGTCCAGCTCCTTCCATAATTCCATCGATAATCGCTGGCTGTGTAATTTTGTTTGTTGTTCGATCAAAAAGTCCAAAACCATGGACACCATTATATCCATTATCCCAATACATTGGAATACATCCCGTTTCTTTGCTCACTTCACAAAGTTTTCTTGCAAAGTAAGCTCGATAAAATTCACTTTGGGGATCATATGTACTCTTATCAATGGAACCATACTCTCCTATAAAGACAGGATATCCCTTATCCGTAAAGGTTTCTTTTAATCGAGTAAACTGCCGTTCCATATACTCTTCTCCACAAGAAGGTCCTGTTTTTGAAGCATCCGTAGCCTCATTTCCCCATTGGGTAATCACTCCATTTTCTCCACCCCAAAAATCCCATGGCTCATAATAATGCGCAGAGATCATAATTCTTTGTTCTTTCTTACTAATAGATTTTGCACGATACTTATCTGTTGGAAGCTTGAATCCATAGTCTCCAACGGTGTATTCAATATTTGTGTTCCATCCTGTGATGATCAGCCATCTCTTTGTATTATTTCCACCTGTTTTACGCACAGTGTCTACAAAGATCTGATTATAGTCATTGATGTTTTCATAATATTCTTTGTTTGGTGTGGAATAATTTCCATCAAACTCTTCATTCATAGCCTCAAACAATAAATGTTCATCATAATCTTTAAATCTTGTTGCAATCTGTTGCCACACTTTTTTATATTTTTTTCGAATGGTAGCTTGATCCTCTCCATTACAAAGGAGCCAACCACCATCGATTGTATTATATCCATCCCCATGGATATTAATGACTGCATAGAGATCATTTTTCATACAATAATCAACGACTTCTTGTACACGATCTAACCATTTACTGTCGATTTTATATTGATTGTTATCATCAATCTTTGTAAAATACGAAACTGGAATTCGGATCGAACGAAATCCTGCCCTCTTTACACTTTTAATAAGACTTTCTGTAATTTTTGGGTTCCCCCAGTTAGTCTCTTCTGGTACTCTATCGATAACACTTTCTAATTGATTTCCTAAATTCCACCCTGGCCCCATTGCCTGTACAATCTGTTTTTGATTTTGATCTTGAAATGTTTGTTCTGACTTTTTACTGGCTTGTACGGAGCTTGGAGATACAACAAGCGCGGAACAAACAAGTACCATGGATGCTAAAATCGATACCATTCTTTTTCTCATAGACTCCTCCTAAATACAAAATATTGTTTTCACTCTAAACTTTAACCTTCTATCCTCCTTTATTCTGAATACTATGATCCTACCATTGATTGTTTCCAAAAAATACCTCTTTTTTTATTCATTCTTTACATTATTTTTTTCATATTTTTTATATAGTTCTTCTTTCTACATTAGGAAACACTATTTCTTAGTATAGAAAAAAAGACTATTGTACTTTCTATCTACAATAGTCTTTTTCTCTTACCCATTTTTAATTTTTCTCTGGAAACAGTAAAGTTATTGTCGTTCCAACTCCAATAATACTGTCTAACTTCAAGATTGCACCTAAATAAGCAGCTCCATGCTTTACGATAGAAAGCCCAAGCCCTGTACCACCAATTTCTTTTGAATGGCTTTTATCCACGCGATAAAACCGTTCAAAAATTCGGCTTTGACTGGAAACTGGAATGCCGATTCCTGTATCGGTAACAGAAATAGCTAATCCTTCTGTCTTTTTCTCAATGGAAACTTTTACACTTCCTTTTTCTTTATTGTACTTAATGGCGTTATCACATAAATTATATAAAATTTCTTCTAATACAGGTCGAACGGTTGTTAATCGCTCATTTTCTCCCGATACTTCAATTAAAACATCTTTTTTATGTGCCATCGCTTGCAGTCTCAGTGCTACCTCATTTGCCAATGCCTTTACACTAACTTCTTCTTTTTCATAAGGCATCATTCCTTCATCTAATTGGGATAATTTAATAATATCATTGACAAGGGAAATAAGCCTTTGAGATTCTCTAAAAATATTTCCTGCAAACTTTGGTACATCTTCTGGCTTCACGATACCATTTTGCATGATTTCTGCAAATCCTGAAATAGAGGTAAGCGGTGTTTTTAGCTCATGAGAAACATTGGCAGTAAACTCTCTTCGCAATCGCTCTCCTTGCATTCTCTCTGTAATATCCATGAAGACTAAGACGGCTCCTGCCACCTCACGGTCTTCCCCTTGAAATACGGGATTTGCAATTAATTGATATTGACTCTCGTCTAATTCAATTTCACTTTCTTGATGTCTTCCCTCTAACACCTGTTCAATAATCTTTTGAAATTTTTCTGTTCGATTTAAAGTAAGAACGCTTTGATGTTTTCCTAAAGACTCGATTTCAAATAATCTCTTTGTACTAGAATTACAAGATAAAATTTCCATCTTAGAATCGATGACTAAAAATCCTTCTTCCATATTTTCGGTAATCATCTCAAATTCTTCTTGTTTATTTTTGGCATCTTCTAACTGCTCTTTAATCATCCTCTTTTGACGGTGAATCTTTGTTAACAAAGGAGCAATTTCATCATACGCCTCATTATTCTCTGGATGTTCTAAATCCAAATTATTCATTGGCTCTGTAATCTTTTTTGCCACTTTTCTTGCTAAAAATGCAGCTAATAAGAACATCAATGCTAAAATATAAAGAACTGGATGAATTAAGCCTAATAATAACGTTAACACGGTATCTTGCACTTGTGCCACGCGAAGAATTTTCCCATCAGATAGACGCACGGCATAATACATTGTTTTATCGGAAAGTGTATCGGAATATCTCGTATCTTCCCCATAGCCATTTTCTATTGCCAATTGCACTTCTGGACGCTGGATATGATTTTCCATCTCTGAAATTTCTACTTTAGAATCATAAAGCACCGTTCCATCATTTTCGATCAAAGTGATTCGATTTTCCTCTTCTGGTAACCGTTCTAAATAATCAATTCCACCACTTTCAACTGCTTGTGCCACATAGCCAGCTTCACTTTTTAATTCTCCTCTTAATTCATCCGTTAAATAACTGTACATGATTCCAAAAATCAATAAAAAGCTAGCTGCGAGAATGGAACCTGCTACTAAAATAATGGAACGAAAAATTTTACTTGTCATCTATCCTTTCCTCCAATTTATATCCAACACCTCGAACCGTTTCAATATATTTTCCTGCATCTTTTAATTTTTGTCTCAGTGTCCGAATATGCACATCTACGGTACGACTTTCTCCATCAAATTCATACCCCCAAATTCGATCGAGTATTTGTGCCCTCGTTAATACAATCCCTTTGTTTTCTAATAAAAAATGGAGAAGATCAAATTCTTTTAATGTTAAAACAATTTCATCTTCTCCAACTTTCACGATATGCTTTTGTGAATCAACGGATAATATTCCAAGTTTTAACACTTTATTCTCTTCTACGACTTCATCACTTCTTCTTAAATGTGCCCGAATTCTTGATAACAGTTCCATCATACGAAATGGTTTTGGAACATAATCGTCCGCTCCACTATCAAGGCCTAATACGGTATCAAATTCACTGCCTTTTGCTGTTAACATAATGACAGGAATTTTTTTCCACAACGACTTAGATCGGAGTCTCTTTAAAATAGAAATTCCATCTTCCTCAGGCAACATAATATCAAGTAAAATTAAAGCTGGAATTCTTTCCTCCATAGCTTTCCAAAACTCGGAAGGCTTTGCAAAGCCTTCCGCCTCAATTCCTTGACTATTTAATGTATAAATAATTAACTCGCGAATACTATCATCATCATCTACAAAATATATCATCTTTAATTCCTCACTTATTTCTTACGCTCTCCCGTGATGGAATATTCCACCCATTCGGCTATATTAACTGCGTGATCTCCAATGCGTTCAAAATATTTTGCTGCCATTAAAAGATTTAAAGATTCTTTTGCATCAATTTGCTTATCGTAAATTAAATCCATTAATTCTGTTTTTACTTTTTCAAAAAGAGAATCGACCTCATCATCGCTCTTTATTACTTTCTTTGCTAAAGCAAGGTCATTTTTTACGAAGGCATCGACACTGCCCGTTACCATCTTGACCGTAGCCTTCGCCATATCATCGATATGAATCATACTTTGTGAATAATGTCCAAGCCCCTTGCTTGTTAAATCAGCGATATCTGCGGCCTGATCACCAATACGTTCCATATCAGAAATCATTTTTAATGCAGACGAGATATTTCTTAAATCTCTTGCCACTGGTTGCTGTTGTAATAAGAGTCTCATACAAAGAGTTTCAATCTCATATTCTTTGGAATCAATTTCTTCTTCTAGATTCGAAACTTTTCCTCTTAAATCAGCAATGGTTTCTTGAATAACCTCTTCGTCTTCTTCTTTTTGCTCTTTCGAACACTCTAAAAGCACTTGTACGGAAAGGGCAATCGCCTCTTCACAAAGGCTTCCCATCTTAATGAGCTCTACATGAAGTTCTTCCATTTGTTCATCAAATCTCGTTCTCATATCAACCAAACCTTCCTGTAATATAGTCTTCTGTTCTCTTATCCTTTGGCATGGAGAAGAGGCTTTCTGTTTCCCCATATTCTACCATTTCTCCTAAAAGGAAGAAAGCAGTTTTATCTGAAATTCTCGCTGCTTGTTGCATATTATGAGTTACCATAATAATGGTATAATCTTTCTTTAACTCCATAGCCAATTCTTCGATTTTATTTGTAGAAATTGGATCTAGCGCTGATGTTGGTTCGTCCATTAATAATACTTCTGGTGATACGGCTAATGCTCTTGCAATACAAAGTCTTTGCTGTTGTCCCCCAGACATTCCCAATGCACTTTTCTTTAAACGATCTTTTACTTCATCCCAAATGGCTGCCGCACGGAGAGAACGCTCTACAATTTCATCTAACTCTACTTTTGAGCGGATCCCTTGTAATCTTGGCCCATAGGCTACATTATCATAAATACTTTTTGGGAATGGATTTGGTTGTTGGAACACCATTCCGACTTTTTGACGAAGAGTAATGGCATCCATATCTTTAAAGATATCTTGTCCATCTAATAGAATCTGTCCGTTGATTTTTACGCCTTCTTCTAAGTCATTCATTCGATTTAATGTTTTTAAGAATGTGGATTTTCCGCATCCAGATGGTCCAATAAAAGCTGTAATTTCATTTTTATCAATACTCATATTTATGTTTTTTAAGGCTTTAAACTGACCATAATAAAGTTCTAGACCTTTTACATCAAATTTTTTATCTGCCATTTTGATTCAATCTCCATTTATTATTTTTATTATACACACAATAGTAACCAATCGACAAGGCTTATTATCCTTTATTTTCCTGTCATATTTTTCTCGACCTTACGGCTTAATAATCTCGCTCCAATACTAAATGCAAATACTAAAAGTAAAAGAACGGCTGCTGAGAAATTAGCAATCTGTTCTGCATTGGCTTCAATTGCCTCTGTACGGCTTGCCCAAATGTGAAGTGCTAATGTCTCTCCTGGACGGAATGGATTTAATGCAGATACTGGAGAAGTAATATGCCATGTACGGCTCCAGTTAATATCTGTGCTCATTCCAGCTGTATAAAGAAGCGCTGCCGCCTCACCAAATACACGTCCTGCTGCTAAAATAACTCCTGTCATAATTCTTGGTAAACAAGCTGGTAATAAAACTTTGCAAATGGTTTGCCAATGCGTTGCCCCCATACCAAAACTTCCTTGACGATATCCTTTTGGTAAAGAACGAAGGGCATCTTCTGTTGTTGTAGCAATTAATGGAAGATTTAAAATGGATACGGCTAACGCTCCTGACATTAAGTTCCATCTTGCACCAACTAATACGATAAATATTAAATACCCGAATAAACCAACCACGATGGAAGGAAGGGAAGATAATGTTTCAATACAAATTCTTAAAAACTTTGTAAAACGTCCTTTTTTTGCATATTCTGCCATATAAACACCTGTGGCAATTCCTAAAGGTACGCTAATTAATAATGCTAATACTACAAGATAAATGGTGTTAAATAACTGATTTCCAATTCCATCTTTACTAAAAGAAAGAAGTTTTGGTGTAAAATCTTTAAATCCATTTCCGATGACATATCCTGCAAAGGCAATTAATAAAAGAAGAAAAAAGCCTGCAATTACATAAAAAATACCTGTCATCACTTTATCAACTATTTTGGCTCTTTTTGTAATATTCATAGTTTCATTCCTTTCCGCTATCCTCAGCTTTTCTGAGAAGATGCGATTACTTTTTTCTCTACATCTCCTACTTTTTCTTCTTTTGAAGCGCTCATGGCTTTTTTCGATTCGCTTCCTTTACGACTTGCAAGTTCTTTCTTTTCAGAACGAGCAGAAATATAATGAATCGCAAAAATAAATCCTAAAGAAATTAAGAAGAGTAAAAGTGCCATTGTCCAAAGAGCCATATTATATTCTCCACCTTCCATAGCTCCACCCATATCAGAAGCAATGGATGCTGTTAAGTTATTTGTTGGAGATAAAATATTTTTTGGGAAAGCTCTCGTTTTACCAATTACCATAGCCACTGCTAATGCCTCACCAAAGGCTCTTGCAAGACCTAATACAATACCTGTTAAAATTCCTGTTTTTGCAGCTGGCAATACAACTTGATATGTCACTTGCCATCTTGTTGCCCCAAGACCATAAGCTGCTTTTCTATAATCTTTTGGTACACTTCGTAATGCATCAGCTGTTACGGTTGTAATTGTTGGGAATATCATAACCGCTAATACAATCCCTGCGGCTAAAACAGAATATCCATGAGTCAAGTTGAATAAATCACGAATAGCAGGTACTAATACTGTCATACCAACCCAACCATATACAACAGATGGAATTCCTACGAACAATTCCACTGTTGGTTGAAGGATTTTTGTTCCAAGCTTTGGTGCGATCTCCGTCATAAAAATAGCTGCTGCAAAACTAAATGGTGCTGCAATTGCAAGACCTAGAGCACACGTTACAATAGAACCAAAAATGTAAATAGCTGCACCGACTTGTCCTCCACCTGCTGTACTATCTACTGGTGCCCAATCAGAGGAGAAGAAAAATTCCAACGGACTATGACCATAGACTGTAAATGTTCCAACTCCTTTATAGAGAAGGAAACCACCGATGGCTAATGTCAATACAATGACAAAACCTCCACATACTGTAATTAATCCTCGAAAGAAATGTTCTTTGAAAAATAAATTTTTTCTATCCATATCGTTTCCCTATCTTCCTTTTTATCTTTCTACTGTCATTTTTGCTGTTACACCATACCCTTGTTCTTCAATTCGAACTCCGTACTCATCGGATACAATATAGTCAAGATATGCTTTGATGACTCCCTTTGGTTCGCCTTTTGTATACATATACTCATATCCCCATACTGGATAGCTTCCATTATACGTGTTTTCTAATGTAGGCTCTACACCATCAATTGCAAGGGCAGAAACTTTATTATTATGAATAATATAAGGCAACGCTACATAACCAATCGCTCCCTTATTATCAGCAACTGTTTGTAATAACGTCCCAGAATCATCCGTTTCTAATGCAGCACCGCTCATTTCTTCATTTCCATCTAATGCGTACTCACGAAATACTGCTCTTGTTCCTGATGTTTGTGGACGTGCTATTAAAAGAATTTCTAAATCTGGTCCACCAACTTCTTTCCAGTTTTTTATTTTTCCTGTAAAAATATCAATTAACTGCTGTTTTGTTAACCCATTTACTTCTTTTGCCAATTCAGGGTTTACAACCGTAGCAATTGTTACGGTACAAACTTTATGTGCTACAAGCTGACTATAATATTTTTCTTCTAGCTTATCTTCTGCTGGAACATCCGAGTTTCCAATATCAACAGAACCATCTGCTACTTGTTTTAGCCCCGTTCCAGAACCTCCAGCGTTTAATGTAACAGAAACATCTGGATTTGTTTCTTTAAATTTCTCTGCTGCATCCTTTGCTAATGGAAGAAGAGCAGAGGAACCAGAACCTGTAATAAATCCTGATACTCCAGTTGTTCCATTACTAGAGCAACCTACGAAACTAAATGCCATGATTCCAACTAGGCACATTGCCATCAGTCTCTTTAATTTTCTCATATGCGTTCTCTCCTGTTGCCTATATTATATTTATAGGGAATTTTTTTCTTTTACATATTATTTTTTTACATTGTTAACTATAAAGATTGTATGTTAAATGTAAGATCGGATCTATGTTAAATCTATGTAAAATTCTTCCCATATCCGCTAAGAATTATTAATGAGGAGAAAGATGCCAACACTTTCCTATAGCACATGACAATAAGAAATTTGCAAAAAAAGAGATAGTATTTGTAAAAATACTATCTCTTTTCCACCTTTATATTTTCATTTATCAAATGTAAAATCTATGTTAAATTATTTGTTATTTCATTTCATCTTATAATGCATTAACAACTTCTTGGATCATTTCTTTTACAGAAGTAAGACCTGCTCCGCCAAGGTACCATGTATCTGGCTCTAAGTAAATAATTTCATTATTTTTTCCTGCATTTGTACCTTTTACTAAATCATTATCTAATGTATCGGATGCTTTTACTTCTCCACCAACAACGGCTGTACGATCGATAACAAATAAGATATCTGGATTTACTTTTGAAATATATTCAAAACTTGCTTCTTGACCGTGTGTAGATACTTCAATTGTATCATCAGCTGCTTTTACACCAAGCACATCATGTACGATTCCAAAACGAGAACCTTTTCCATAGGCACTAAGGCTACCATCATTTGTTAAAATTACAAGCGCATTTTTACCACTTTTTTCTGCCTTTTCCTGTCCTTCTTTCACTAATGCTTCGATTTCTTTTAACTTTTCTGTTGCCTCATCTTGTTTTCCAAATAACTCAGCAATCATATTTACATTTCTTTCGAAATCTCCCATATAATTGGTAGCTTCTTGATCGATATAGACAGTTGGAGCGATTTTATTGAGTTCATCATAGTAATCACTTTGACGTCCGCTAATAAAGATGACATCTGGCTTAAATTCATAGATTCCCTCGATATCTGGTTGTTTAATTCCACCTGCATTGGTAGCTGTTGCATATTGGTTTAAATAAGAAGTTAAGCTCTCTGTAGGAACGGCTACTTCTGTATCAACATCTAATGCATCAATAATATCTAAAATTCCTAAATCAAAAACTACCGCTTTCTTTGGATTCATCGGTACTACGGAAGTTCCTTTTGAATGGACAATTGTCATCTCATCTCCGTTTACAGTATAACTATCTTCTACGCTTTGGCTTTCTTCCCCTTTTTCTGTTTTACTTGCGCTAGCAGTAGCATCTGTACCCTCAGCACTTGTTGTCACTTCTGTTTTTGTTGTTGCTTCTGCTCCTGATTTTGTGTTTCCACAACCTGCTAACATTGAAACTGCTAATGCTGTACATAACACAGCTGGTAAAATTTTTCTCATATCATTTTCCTTCCTTTATGTTGATTTTTATCGTTGTTTCTTTATAAAAAATCTGTCCTTTTATCAGCGTTATTCTATCAATACTTTATTGATAGTAGAAACAGATCTTCTTTCCATCAATTGTTTTTACTGAGATATCCATGCCATAGATTTCTTTTAATACGTTTTCATCAATCACTTCTTCTGTATCCCCTTGACAGATCACCTGTCCATTTTTCATAGCTACAATATGATCTGCATAACAAGAGACAAAATTAATATCGTGGATAACAACCATAATGGTCTTTCCTTTTTCTTTGATCAATCGTTTTAATACTTTCATAATCTGTACAGAATGTCGCATATCTAGGTTGTTTAATGGTTCATCTAAAAAGATATATTCCGTATCCTGTGCAATAACCATGGCAATAAATGCCATCTGTCTTTGTCCACCACTTAATTCATCTAAATAGCGGTTTTCTAATTCTTTTAATTCCATATAGTCGATGGCTTCTTCTACTTTTTTCTCGTCTTCCTTTGTCAATTTTCCTTTTGAATAAGGAAATCTTCCAAATTCCACAAGTTCTTTGACTGTCAGACGAATATTTAAATGATTGGTCTGTTTTAAGATGGAAAGTTTTTTAGCAAGTACCTGTGTTTTCCAATTTTTCAACTCAACTTCATCAATATAAACTTCTCCTAAATCTTTTGAAAGCGTTCGACTGATAATAGAAAGCACTGTACTTTTTCCTGCTCCGTTACTTCCAACAAAAGCGATAATCTTTTCTTTTGGCAGTTCTATTGTGACATTGTCAACAACCTTTTTTTCTCCATAACTTTTTTGAATTCCTTTTGTTGCAATCATCGTTTCGCCTCCTTAACCATTAAGTAAATAAAGTAAATTCCACCAACAAAGTTTACAATGACACTAATTGTAGTATTAAATTCAAATACTCGTTCCACCATCATCTGTCCAAAAATCAACGCGAAAGCTCCTAAGAAAAACGCACCTAAAATTCTTGTACTATGGTGATATGTCATAAGCATTTCTCGTGACAAACTTGCAACTAAAATGCCTAAAAAGGTAATAGGCCCTGTTAATGCTGTGGATACCGCCACAAGAACTGCTGTATTCATCAAATTTTTAAATAACATTCTTCGATAAGGAATCCCTAAACTAATGGCATGGTCTTGTCCTAATGCCATTGCATCTAGTGTTTTGCAATCCTTCCAAGTCAAAATCATACTTCCTAACACGATGAGAACGCTGATTCCAAATAAATCTTCATTAATCTTATCAAAACCTGCAAACATCTTGCCCTGTAAGATTAAAAATTCATTCGGATCTAATAATACTTGCATAAAAGTTGCTAATCCATTAAATAGTCCACCAATAATCATTCCAGCAAGAACTAAAAAGTAGACACTTTTCCCTTCTTTCCAAAACAAAAGAGCAAATAGCAGAAAAGAAAAAACAAGCATGGCTCCAATGGAAAGAAAATAGCTGCTCATTCCTGTCATCATCGTTAACTGTTTCGAGCCAAAGAAAAATACAATGACTGTCTGTATAAACAAGTATAGGGAATCCAATCCCATAACACTTGGTGTTAAAATTTTGTTATTCGTTACCGTCTGAAACGTTACAGAAGAATAACCAATACAATAACTGGTGAGCAACATAGCTCCTATTTTCTTTAATCTTCTTGGTAGGAAAAATCCCATATTATCTTTATTAAGTCCCCAACCAAGAAAAATAAGTATTGCAACAGCTGTGAGAAGTGCTAAAATTCCAATCATTCTTTTGGAAGAAATATGTTTCTTTGTCATTTCCATTACGCACCTCCCTTTCTATTTTTCCAAAACAATAATATGGTAAATAAAAAGCTTCCAATTACACTGACCACAACACTAATATTCATCTCATAAGGCGCAATAATAATCCTTCCGAAAATATCACAAGCCATAACGAAGATAGAACCTAATAAAGCAGTCTCAAATAGTGTTCCTTTTAAGTTATCCCCATGATAAAGAGATACTAAGTTAGGAACAATTAACCCAATAAAAGGAATACTTCCAACAGTTACGACAACAAGAGAGGTTGTAAATGCCACAACAACTAATCCAATCATGACAATTCTCTTATGATTTAATCCAAGACTTGTGGAAAAGGACTCTCCCATTCCTGCAATTGTAAATTTACTAGCATAAAAGTAAACAAGAATCAAACAGGGAATCCCAAGATATAACATCTCGTACCTTCCTTTAATAACAAGTGAAAAATTCCCTTGTAACCAAGAGGAAATATTTTGAACAATATCGTATTGATACGCAAAAAAAGTTGTAATGGAACTTACCACATTTCCCATCATCATACCAATTAATGGAACGATAAATGCATTTTTTACTTGCAATCCATTTAATAAAACCATAAATAAAATCGTTCCTACAAAAGCAACTCCAAAGGCTAAAATCACTTTCATCATTGTAGCTTGGCTTCCTGCAAATAAAATGGAAATTGCTACACCCATACGGCACCACTCCATGGTACCTGCTGTCGAAGGGGAAACAAATCGATTGTTTGTAATGGTTTGCATAATTAAGCCTGCTAAACTTAAAAGAGCGCCAGTAATAATAATACTAAATGTCCTTGGTAAGCGACTAATATTCACAAGGAAATATTCTTTTCCATTTCCTTTTAGCAAATCCATTAGATGAAACTCTTCTGCCCCTATGCTAATAGATACAATTGACAATATGAGCAAAGTCACAATCAAAATGCTATAGGTAAGCACACGCCCTTTTTTTCCATTTTTCTTAACTGTGCTTACTTCTGTTCTTTCCATAGCGAAATCCTTTCTTTTATTTTTTTGGAAAATGACTGAATTTTATGGAATAACTCTAAAAAAGTTAGTTACAGCTAATTCCTTACAAAAAAAAATATAATCTATTACTTACTGATTTTTTATATTTTTTTCCTTTTAATTCTAATCATTATTCTATTTT
>UQVN01000068.1 GCA_900544525.1 uncultured Eubacteriales bacterium | reverse complement strand
TAAATATAATAGAAAAAGACGTTTTCGTTCTATGATAAGTATGATAGAATAAAAATATATGTTATTAAAAGGAGGAAATAAAATGCAAGGAAAAATAGAGGCTTTAGAGAGGACGATTCATTATGAATTTAAAGATAAGTCCATTTTAAGACAAGCACTCACTCATAGCTCTTATGCCAATGAACACAGAAATGGAAAATGGGCTCATAACGAAAGAATTGAGTTTCTAGGCGATGCAGTGCTAGAAGTAGTAGTTAGTGAATATTTATTTCATAATTATCCAAAAGAGAACGAAGGTCAAATGACAAAAATTCGTTCGAGTCTTGTATGTGAATTCACGCTATCACAGTGTGCAAGAGATATCCAGCTAGGAAGTTATCTTTATTTAAGCAAAGGGGAAGCATTAACAGGAGGAAGAGAACGAAATTCGATTCTTTGTGATGCGTTTGAATCCATTATTGGTGCATTGTATTTAGATGGAGGATTTGAACCAGCAAAAGCATTTATTTATCAATATCTTTTAAAAGATGTGGAAGATAAAGCATTATTTTATGATGCAAAAACGATTTTACAGGAAATGGTTCAAGGAAATAACTGGGGAAGTTTATCTTATGAATTATTAGAAGAAAAGGGCCCAGATCATAACAAAGAATTTATCGTACAGGCAACAGTTGGCGAAAGAGTTTTGGGAAAAGGAATTGGGAGAACAAAAAAGGCAGCAGAACAACAAGCTGCTTATGGAGCAATAAAAAAATTAAAAAGTGAACAGGTATAGTCTATGTATTTAAAGAGTATTGAAGTATATGGATTCAAATCTTTTGCAAATAAAATTACATTTGAATTTCAACATGGAATTACAGGAATTGTTGGTCCTAACGGCAGCGGAAAGAGTAACGTGGCAGATGCAGTAAGATGGGTGCTTGGAGAACAAAGTGCAAAGCAGCTTCGTGGTGCAAAAATGGAAGACGTTATTTTTTCCGGTACTGAAAGTAGGAAACCTCTTGGCTCTGCTTATGTAGCCATTACTCTTGATAATTCGGATCATTGTTTACCAATTGCATATGATGAGGTTACGGTAGCAAGACGTGTATATCGTTCTGGAGAAAGTGAATATTCTATTAATGGTACTTCTTGTCGTTTAAAAGATATTACGAACTTATTTTTAGATACAGGAATTGGAAAAGAAGGATATTCCATTATTGGACAAGGACAAATTGATAAAATTTTAAGCGGAAAGCCAGAGGAGAGAAGAGAACTTTTTGATGAGGCGGCTGGAATTGTAAAGTATAAGAAAAATAAGGCAACTTCAGAAAAAGCATTAGAAAGTGAACGACAAAATTTATACCGTGTCAATGATATTTTAAAAGAACTAGAAAGCCAATTAGAGCCATTATTAAAGCAATCGGAAAAGGCAAAACAATATTTATCTTGTAAAGAACAACAAAAAGAATTAGATCTTTCTTTGTTTCTTTTAGAAATGAAACGATTAAAAGAAGAAAAAGAAAAATTTTTGGAAAAACGAAAGATTAATGAAGAAGAGATAAAAGGTGTTCGTTGCAAATATGAAGAAATTAAAAAAGAATATGAGCAACTAGAACAAGCTTTAGAAGAAAACTACAAAAAATCGGAAGAGGTTAAGCAGATAATACAATCCACAGAGTTAAATCGAGAAAAGATGGAGGGTGAAATCAAAGTATTGAAAGAACAGATCAATACGGTGAAAAATGATGAACTCCATTTAGAAGAAAATACGCTTCGGATTGACCAGCAATTAGAAAAGCATTTACAAGATAAAAAAGGGTATGAAGAGGAAAAACAAGAGTTTGATAAAACTCTGAGTTCTATGGGACAACAGTTACAGGAATTAAAAGAAACCGAAGAACAACAATTACAATCGATTCAAGATATTTCAAAAGAGATTGAATCACAAAAACAAACGATGATCGATGGAATGAATCAAACAGCATCGTTAAAAGGAAAGTTACAACGCTATGAAACAATGGCAGAACAAGTGCAACTGCGTCGGGCGGAATTGAACCAAAGATTATTACACTATCGCAGTGAAGAAGCAAAACAAAAAGAAGAATACGATAGCTTATCTGAAAAATCTCATGGAATGAAAGAAAAGCTTCTTATTGCAGAGTCAGAACTTTCAAGAAAAGAAAGACAACTTGTTCAGCTTCAAGAAGAATTAAATAAACAAAGGCAACAGTCGTCTTCTTTACAGAGAGAGTATCATGTGGTAGAATCTCGACTGGAGACGATGAAAAATATGACAGAGCGTTATGAAGGCTATGGAAATAGTATTAAACGTGTCATGGAACAAAAGAGTAGAAAACAAGGAATTCATGGTGTTGTTGCTGATTTAATTAAAACGGATAAAAAATATGAGATCGCAATAGAAACAGCGCTTGGTGGAAGTATTCAAAATATTGTTACAGAAGATGAACAAATTGCAAAAGAACTTATTGAATATTTAAAGAAAAACCGATATGGAAGGGCTACATTTTTGCCTTTAACAAGTGTAAGGGGAAGAAGTAATGGAATAAATCCAAAGGTTTTAGAAGAAGAAGGGGTATTAGGGATTGCAAGTAATCTTGTAAAGGTAGAACCGATCTATAAAGGCATTATAGAACACCTTCTTGGACGTATTATTATTGTGGATACCATTGACAATGGAATTCATTTGGCTAGAAATTATCAATATAGTTTGCGAATTGTTACATTAGAAGGAGAATCTTTAAGTGCAGGTGGTGCCATGACTGGTGGTGCTTTTAAAAATAATAGCAACTTACTTGGAAGAAGAAGAGAGATTCTTGAATTAGAAAACCAAAGAGAAGATGTGATAAAAGGGCAAAAAGAAGTGGAAGAATCTTTGCTTTCTTTACAAAAAGAGAAAGAGCAGTGCAAAGAAAGTCTTGAACTTACAAAAAAAGAAAGACAAGATCTCGTTCTTCAAATGAACACCATTGAATTAAAGATTTCTACAAGTGAAAAACAAAAGCAGGAATTGCAAGTGCAATATGAGCGATTGCGAAAAGAAAATCAAGAATTAGAGCAACAGATTGTGGAAATTAAAGAAAATCAAGAGTCCATTATTGCTCATACAAAAGAACAAGAAGAAAAAAGATCGGAACAAGAGGAAACGATTAAGCAGTTAGAGCTTGAATTAGCCCGATTAAAAGCACAAAAGGATACAAAGGCAGAACAATATCACAAAGTGAATATGGATTATATGTCTATTAAGCAGAAAATCGATTTTGTGCAGATGAATTTAAAACGTATTTTATCAGAAGAAAAAGAGTTAATCGGTCAAAAGAGAGAGTATGAAAAAAAATCTGTGGAGTCAAAAGAAAAGGTAAATGCCCTTTCTCAATCCATTGAACAACTTTTGATAGAAACAAAACAGTGTGAAGAGCAAATAAAAGAAGTAAAGATAAGCTTAAAAGAAAAAGAGCAAGAGCGTCAGGCGATTACAGCATCTCATAAAGCATTGTTTGAGAAACGAGAACAGGTGGCAGAACAGCTTTCAGGTCTTGATAAAGAAGAGTATCGTCTAAAAGGACAGCAAGAAAAAAAAGAAAAAGCCATTACAAATAAGAGCAACTATATGTGGGAAGAATATGAAATCACTTATGGCAATGCGCTAGGAATGGCAAAAGCTGTTACAGAAGATTTGGATTCCTTAAAAAAATCATTAGTACAAGTGAAAGCTCAAATTAAGGCATTAGGAGATGTCAATGTCAATGCCATTGAAGATTATAAAAATGTATCGGAGCGCTATACGTTCTTATCTGCTCAAAAAGAAGATATTATAAAAGCAGAAGAAAATTTAATTCAAATTATTAAAGAATTAGATATTGCGATGCGAGAGCGATTTACGGAAAAATTTGCACAAATTCAAGTGATGTTCCAAAAAGTATTCCAAGAGTTATTTGGAGGCGGTAAAGCCACATTAGAGTTGATGGAAGGTGAGGATGTATTAGAAGCGGGAATTCGCATTATTTCTCAACCACCAGGAAAGAAATTACAGAATATGATGCAATTATCTGGTGGAGAAAAGGCTTTAACAGCGATTGCCCTTTTATTTGCAATTCAAAGTTTAAAACCTTCTCCATTTTGTTTACTTGATGAGATTGAAGCGGCACTTGACGATTCCAATGTCGATCGTTTTGCAAAATATTTACATAAATTAACAAAAGATACACAGTTTATTGTGATCACTCATAGAAGAGGAACGATGGTATCCGCAGATGTTCTCTATGGAATCACAATGCAAGAGAAAGGGGTATCTGCCCTTGTATCGGTAAGTTTAATTGAAAATCAATTAGAGCAATAAAAATAAGGATGCTCAATCATAGATTGGTTAAAATACTAAGAAAGAGAAAAGATTCATGGAAACGGGGAAAACACGTTTCACATATAAGAAGGCATAAAGGAGATTTTATATGGCAGAAAAGAAAGGATTTTTTAAACGACTTGTTAGTGGACTGGCAAAGACAAGAGATAATATTTCAGCAGGGATTGATTCTATTTTTAGTGGATTTTCAAAAATAGATGACGATTTTTATGATGAATTAGAAGAAACTTTAATTATGGGTGATCTTGGAATTGATACAACATTAAAGATTATTGAAGATTTAAAGAAGAGAGTAAAAGAATCCCATATAAAAGAACCAGAACAATGTAGAGAATTATTGATTAACATCATTCGGGATCAAATGTTATTAGATGAACATGCTTATGACTTTGAAGATCGTAAATCGGTTGTCTTAGTGATTGGTGTCAATGGTGTTGGAAAGACAACTTCTATTGGAAAATTGGCTTCTCAGTTAAAAAATAATAATAAAAAAGTATTGTTAGCAGCTGCCGATACTTTCCGTGCAGCAGCTATTGAACAGTTAGAAGAATGGTCAAATCGAGCAGGAGTGGACATTATCGCACAAAGTGAAGGATCTGATCCAGCAGCCGTTATTTATGATGCTTTAGCGGCAGCAAAGTCAAGAGGAAGCGATGTGTTACTTTGTGATACAGCAGGACGTCTTCATAATAAGAAGAATTTAATGGACGAGCTAAAAAAGATCAATCGTATTATTGATCGAGAATATCCAGATGCTTATCGAGAGAACTTAATTGTTCTTGATGGAACGACTGGACAAAATGCGTTAGCACAAGCGAAGCAGTTTAAGGAAGTTGCTGATATTACAGGAATTATTTTAACAAAATTAGATGGAACAGCAAAAGGTGGAATTGCCATTGCTGTCCAAGCAGAACTTGGAATTCCAGTAAAATACATTGGTGTTGGTGAAAAAATTGATGATTTACAAAAATTTGATCCAGACCAATTTGTACAGGCATTATTTCAAAAAGAGGAGGAAAATGATGAGTTGCTCTAAAAGTATCGCTGTTGATATTGGAACGAGCACAATTGGAATGGCACTTGTTGAGGAAACAACAGGTGCCATTTTGGCACAATGTGGGAAAAATAATTCTCAAAAAAAGCATGGAGCAGATGTGGCGGCTAGAATTCGTTATGGCAGCACAAAAGAAGGTGCTCTTGCTATGAAACGGTTAGTGCAAGAAGATCTGATACGAGGATTTTTTGAACTGACAAAAGAATGGCAAACGATAAAAACAATTGTGATCAGTGCCAATACCACGATGGAATATTTATTTCTTGGACGGAAGACAGAGAAGCTAGGAAGTTATCCTTTTCATATGGAAGATAGCGGATGGAGAGAATATTCTTTTTTGGAAGTATTTTCTCTTTCCAACGATTTGTATGAAGAAGAAATCATAGAAGTGATGAAACAGTGTCAAGCAAAAGTCATTTTGTTGCCTTGTATTAGTACGTTTGTGGGTGGTGATATTGTATCTGGCCTTTATCATTTGAAATTTTTAGAGAAAAAGAGTGTTTCTTTATTATTGGATCTTGGAACAAATGGCGAGATGGCGATTGTTGGTGAAAATGGCTTTTATACAACTTCTGTGGCCGCGGGGCCAGCTTTTGAAGCGAGCATTCATGGAGCAGGGAGAAAAGGAACTGCATTGTTGGAATGGATTGCAAGGGCAAGATGTAGAAATCAGATGAATAAAGAAGGAACCATTGCTAGAAGATACGAAGCAACAGGAATTCCTTTAGGAGAGGGACTGATTTTAAAACAAGAAATTATAAGAAAAATTCAGCTAGCAAAAGGAGCTTTATTAGCAGGAATGGAACTGTTGTTAAAACAATATGGTGTTACTGCACAAGAGGTAACAGAAGTTTATATTGGTGGCAATTTTGGATTTCATTTAGATATGAAAAGTGCTATTTTGGTGGGGATGCTTCCATCCAATTTTCAAGGGAAAATAAAAGTAGTCGGAAATGCGTCTTTAAAAGGGGCTATCGATTGTATTCTTGATGACAATGCAAAAGAAGAAATGGAGCATATGATAAGAGGAATACAAAGTATTAATTTAGCAGAAACGAAAGAATTTCAAGAGCTTTTTATAAAGCGAATGGAATTTGCTCCAATTCGATTATAAAAATGAAATTTTTTGGATTATATATTGCATTATCTAAAGTGAACTGATAGAATATTTTAAGATGAATGAAAATAAAACATAAGAGGAATGAAGGAGGGCTCATTGTGGCTGTTACATCATTATCAATAGAAGAGTTAAAGCAATTACAACAACAATTACAAAAAGAATATGACACATATAAATCACAAAATTTAGCGCTTGATATGTCAAGAGGGAAGCCATCTGGAAAACAACTAGATTGCACGAACTCTATTTTTGATATAAAAGTCGATTATATGACAAAAGCAGGAGTAGATGCAAGAAATTATGGGATTTTAGATGGAGTACCAGAAGTGAAGGAATTATTTAGTGAACTTTTAAATATTCCTACAGAACAGATGATTATTGGTGGAAACTCTAGTTTAAATATGATGTATGATACGATTGCTCGTTGTTTTTTATTTGGAACAGGTGGAGAGACTCCTTGGTCAAAACTTCCAAAGGTGAAGTTTTTATGTCCTTGTCCAGGGTATGATCGCCATTTTGCTGTGACACAAGAGTTTGGAGTTGAAATGATCAATATTCCAATGACAGAACAAGGACCAGATATGGATTTAGTGGAACAGCTTGTGGCAGAAGATGATTCCATTAAAGGAATTTGGTGTGTTCCACTTTTTTCAAATCCACAAGGAATTTGCTATAGTGATGAAGTAGTAGAAAGACTTGCCTCTATGAAAACAGCGGCAAAAGATTTTCGAATTATGTGGGATAATGCATATGGGGTACATTATGTTTATAAAAAGCATCCATTGAAAGATATTTTAAAAGCATCAAAGGATGCTGGAAATGAAGATAGAGTCTTTTATTTCTTTTCCACATCGAAAATTACATTTCCAGGAGCAGGAGTGGCTCTTATGGCCTCTAGTGTAAAAAATATAGAAGAAACAAAAAAACGCATGGGTGTACAGACTATCGGATCTGATAAATTAAATCAGCTTCGTACCTTACAGTTTTTTAAAGATGCAGATGGAGTATTACGACATATGGATCAACTTGCACAAGAACTTCGTCCAAAATTTGATATTGTTCTTAAGACATTAGAGAGAGAATTAAAGGATACAGGGCTTGCCACATGGCAAAGTCCAGATGGGGGATACTTTGTAGCGGTTGATACGTATAAAGGCTGTGCAAAGAAGACAATTTCTTTAGCAAAAGAAGCGGGAGTTGTAATGACAGGAGCAGGAGCAACGTATCCATATGGAAATGATCCAGAAGATAAAAATATCCGAATCGCTCCTTCTTATCCAACTTGTGAAGAACTGCAAAAGGCGATGGATTTGTTCTGTCTTTGTGTAAAACTTGCAGGGGTTAGTCAGTTATTAGAAGAAAACAAATAAGAGGAAACGCAGATAACGTGGAAATGGTAAAAACCTTTGAAGGCGATTGAACAGGATTCAAGAGACTTTAAAGGTTTTTTCTCATCGTTTGAAAGTCCTTGTATGGGAAGAATAATGATGGTAAAATAAAAAATACAACAGGACAAAAAGGAGTGGAGAAAGTAGAAGAGATGGGAGAAAATAAGAAGGAACAAAAGCATAAAAAGAAAAATGATTCTTCAGATTTAGGGAAACAAATAGAAGATTTAGTGCAAGATGCCATTGACAATTGGGATTTTGATGAGCTCTCAAAAAGTGTTGGAAATACGGTAAAACAGTGGAATGATGAATTAAATACTTCCTTTAAGAAGTCATTTTCTAGTACGAAAAAAGATATTAATTCTGCATGGCAAGATGTGAAAGAAGATCTGTTTTATGCCGTTGAGGGGGCGAAAAAAGATGTAAGGCGTTCTATGGAAGCGGAAAAAAGGCGAAAAGAACTTAGAAATTCTAGAAGAAAAGGTCCTGTGCACTATGGAAAAAAGAAGATTCAAGAAAAAATTATAGAAGGACAGTTAGAAATTCCCGTTCGAAAAAGAGCCCCATTAAAGGTAAGAGGAACGTTATATACGGTTTTTGCTTCTTTATGTCTAACTGGATTTGGAATTGCTACGCTTATTTTTGGAATTTTATGGATGATAACAGGCGGTTTTATGAATTTCTTTATCGGTTTTTTAATTCCGACAATATTGTCCGCAGCATTTTTAGGAGAAGGCATTGATCTTTTACAAAAGAATCAGAGGATGATGCGCTATATTTCTTTATTAAGAGCAAAAGGATATGTGGATATTAAAGAATTGGCTCAATATGTTGGTATTAAAAAGAGAAAAGTATTAAAAGAAGTAAAGGAAATGCTCGCATTAGGGGCGCTTCCAGAAGGACATCTTGATAATAATGAGACATGTCTGATTGGAACGGATGAAATCTATCATCAATATCAAGAACTAGAGCAGAGGCGATATGAAAACGAGAAGTTAGAAAAAGAGCGACAAAAAGAACAAGAGAATATGTCAGAAGAGATGCGCTATATTTTTAAAGAAATTGAAGAAGGAAGACAATTGATTGAAGAAATTCGAGCAGTAAATCGAGAAATATCAGAGCCAATTATTTCAGAAAAATTAGCTCGTTTAGAAAATATTTCAGAGAAAATTTTCCAATATGTGGAAGAAAATCCAGCTAAAGTAGAAGAAATTCGAAGGCTGAAAAATTATTATTTGCCAACCATGTTGAAATTAGTTCGTACTTATGAAAAGTTAGAAGATAGTGATGTTTCTGGTGCAAACCAAAAGAAAATTCGAACAGAGATTGAAGATACTTTAGATACGATGAATACTGCATTAGAAACTATGTATGATGACTTATATTCGGCAGAGGCTATGGATGTGTCTGCAGATATTTCTGTGTTGAAAACGATTCTTGCAAGAGAAGGACTTGTAAAGAATGAATTAGAAAAGACAAAGGAGGAGAAATAAGATGAGCGATTTAGAGGAAATGTTAAAAGAAACACCGACTCTGACATTTGAACCTTTTCCAGAAGAAAAAAAGGAAGCCGTTTTTGTAGAAGAGAAAAAGCAAGAGCAAGTGGAAGAAGAAATTCCATTAAGTGAAGAAGAGAAGAAAATGGTGGAACAATTTTCAAAACAAATTGATCTTGCCAATTCCAATCAAGTGTTACAATATGGCGCAGGTGCTCAAAAAAAGATGGCTGATTTTTCAGAAAGTGCTCTTGGTCATGTAAAAAACAAAGATTTAGGGGAAATTGGACAAATGCTTTCCAATGTGGTAATGGAGTTAAAGAACTTCGATATTGAGGAAGAAGAAAAAGGTGGGTTATTTGGATTTTTTAAAAAGACAAACAATCGCATTAATACAATGAAAGCGAAATATGCAAAAGCGGAGTCTAACGTAACCGAAATATGCAATCTATTAGAAAAACATCAAATTCAGCTTTTAAAAGATGTTGCGGTTCTTGATCAGTTATATGAACTAAATAAAAACTATTATAAAGAACTTACCATGTATATTTTGGCGGGAAAACAAAAGTTATCAAAAGTTCAAAGAGAAGAGTTAACAATTTTGATGGAAAAAGCAAATCGAACAGGGCTTCCAGAAGATGCCCAGGCGGTGAATGATTTAAATTCTTTATGCAATCGTTTTGAAAAGAAAATTCATGATTTAGAGTTAACTCGAATGATTTCTGTGCAGATGGCACCTCAAATCCGTTTGGTGCAAAATAATGATACAACTATGTCTGAGAAAATCCAGTCAACGATTGTCAATACCATTCCCCTTTGGAAAAGCCAGATGGTATTAGCTCTTGGAATCGCACATTCTGAGCAGGCGGTGAGGGCGCAAAGAGAAGTAACGGATATGACCAATGAATTGTTGAAAAAGAATGCAGAAGCATTAAAAATGGCAACGGTAGAAACAGCGAGAGAATCAGAAAGAGGAATTGTAGATATTGAAACATTGAAATATACAAATGAATCTTTAATTTCTACTTTAGATGAAGTGTTACAGATCCAAGTGGAAGGAAGACAAAAACGAATAGAAGCAGAATCAGAATTAGCAAAAATAGAAGGAGAATTAAAAGCAAAGCTTCTTCAATATGCAAAACCATGAGAAATATAAAATATTAAGATATGTAAGATGTTTTTCATCGTTTAAATTATGTTTTCTATAAAAGGTATGAAGAAAAGAGGAGAAGATATGACAGGACAAGAAGCATTTCAAGAATTAGGTTTTTCCTATGAGGAATTAGTCGCTCGATTTTCTGGAAATGAAATGCTAGCAAAGCGATTTTTAAAAAAATTTGTAGAAGATAAAACGTATGGTACTTTATGTCAAGCGATAGAAGAAAATGATTATGCTGGAATAGAAAGTTTTGCACATACATTAAAAGGGGTTGCTGCTAATTTAGGTTTACAATCGATTTTTCATTATGCAGATGCTGTCGTAAAGGCAGTACGACAAGAACAATATTTAGAAATCCCTCGGTTATTTGAACTACTAAAACAAAGTTATGAACAAGTGATTTCAATATTAAAACAATTGGACTAAAAAAGAAACTTCCTGATAAAACAGGAAGTTTCTTTTTTGATATATTGCTTTATTTGTTCTTTTATGTTCTTTTAAAAGAATTATCCTCTTAAATGCCAAATATCATTTTCATACTGAGCGATTGTGCGGTCTGCAGAGAAGAAACCAGCTTTTGAAATATTGATTAACATTTTCTTAGCCCATGTTATGCGATGTTCATAATCAGCAAATACTTGTTCTTTTACTTTAATGTAGTCATTGATATCAAGAAGTGTCATAAACCAATCTTTTCCAACGATTTCTTTATGAAGTCGTGTTAATTTTTCACTATCACCGATTTTTGTAATTTCATCGCTAATGATAAAGTCGACCATTTCTTTAATATGAGCATCTTTTTCATAAAAATCTTTGGAACAGCAATCTGCTTTTTCATAATGTTTAATTACTTGTTCGCTAGATTCTCCAAATACATAAATATTATCTTCGCCAACAAGTTCAGCGATTTCCACGTTTGCGCCATCTAAAGTTCCAAGGGTAACAGCACCATTTAACATGAATTTCATGTTACCAGTACCAGAAGCTTCTTTAGATGCTAAAGAAATTTGTTCGGAAACATCACAAGCAGGAATTAATTTTTCTGCTGCACTAACATTGTAGTTTTCCACCATGACAATTTTCATGTATGGGCTGACTTCTGGATCTTTGTTTACCAATTCTTGTAAACAGAGAATTAAGTGAATAATATCTTTTGCAATAATATAAGCAGGAGCCGCTTTTGCACCAAAAATAAAGGTAATAGGAGTGGAAGGTTTATTGCCATTTTTGATTTCCATATACTTATGAATGATGTAAAGAGCGTTCATCTGTTGGCGTTTATATTCATGAAGACGTTTGATTTGAATATCAAAAATAGAATTTTCATTAATTTCTTCTCCAACATTTTCAAGAATAAAGTTTTTCAACTGAATTTTCGCTTCTTTTTTAATAGCAAGCAATTGATTTAAACTTTCTTCATCATTTAAAAATTCACCTAATTTTTGAAGTTCTTCTGCGTCTTTCTTAAAGCCATTTCCGATGCGCTGTTCAATAAAAGAAGTAAGTGGATGGTTACAATGCATTAACCAACGACGGAACGTAATACCATTTGTTTTATTATTAAATTTCTCAGGATAGATTTCATAGAAATTTTTTAATTCGCTATTTTTAAGAATTTCTGTATGGAGCGCAGCAACGCCGTTGATGCTAAATCCATAATGAATATCCATGTGCGCCATATGAACACGATCTTCTTTATCGATAATTGCCACAGAAGGATCGTCAAATTTTTCTTTTACAGCTTTATCTAAGTTATGGATAATTGGCATTAAGTGTGGAACGATTTCTTCTAAATAATGCACTGGCCATTTTTCAAGAGCTTCTGCTAAAATAGTATGGTTGGTATAAGCACACATATTTGTTACAATAGTAGATGCTTCGTCAAAGGAAATTCCTTCTTTCATCAAAAGACGGATAAATTCAGGAATCACAAGGCTTGGATGAGTATCGTTGATCTGAACAACTGCATACTCAGCTAAATCGTGAAGATTGGATCCACGGCTTTTTGCTTCTTCTAAAATAAATTGAGCACCATTACTTACCATAAAGTATTGTTGGTAAATACGAAGTTGGTGTCCTGCTTCGTCGCTATCATCAGGATAGAGGAAGAGTGTTAAATTTTCTTTAATATCGGTCTTATCAAAAGAAATCCCTTTTTTCACAATGTTTTCATTGACAGAGTCTAAGTCAAATAAATGAAGTTTATTCACTTTATTTTCATATCCAATCACATCGATATCATATAAAGTAGAAGTCAATGTGAAATCTTTAAATGGTACTTCATAAGAATGAGCTGTTTTTGTCAACCAGCTATTTTTTTCAATCCAAGGATTTGGTGTTTCTGATTGACTATGATTTTCAAATACTTGTTTAAATAAGCCTAAGTGGTAGTTAAGACCGATTCCATCACCAGGAAGTCCTAATGTTGCAATAGAATCTAAGAAACAAGCGGCAAGACGTCCTAATCCCCCATTTCCTAAAGATGGTTCTGGTTCTGCTGTTTCCACTTTGGAAATCGATTTTCCGTTTTCTTCTAAAAACTTAGCGACTTCGTCATAAATTCCTAAATTAATTAAGTTGTTAGAAAGTAATTTTCCAATTAAAAATTCA
>UQVN01000067.1 GCA_900544525.1 uncultured Eubacteriales bacterium | reverse complement strand
TCCAATATCTAAATCTTCTGGAAGAACAAACTTAATACATTTTACTAAAACATCACGACAAGTAGGCGCATTATGAGCAGGAATTGTCATAATCTTCATACCTCTTTGGCATTCGATTCCATGTTTATCCACTTCATTTAATATCACTGCCATAGCAATCCGTTTTCCTGGACATATATTTTTTAAATTAATATTTAACTGTAAAATACGTCCTAAAGACTCTAAATAAACATCTCCAACATCATAAGTCAAAGAGTCTTGACACCCTTCAATGGATACCTTTACTGGAGTAGGACATTCTTCTGGGTATGTTACAATTCCACACGTTACATTAACCATTGGAGATGGGAATGTAACAACATTTCCTTCTTTATCTTTATAATGAATGGATTGATTCACTTCTTTTACCCCTGGAACTGTCTTTACATGTTTAATTGTAAATTCCAAAGAAGCCCCTTCATTGGCTGTCACACCAAGCTTATCTATCTTCCATTGCAATGTTGTAGCATTGACCATGTTCACAGCACCTTTATTTGGATTTTGTACATTGAGAATGATAAAATCAGAATGAATAATCTCATCAATCACAATATCCGTGGCTCCTGCTTTTGAAATATTATTTGCAAGATTTTCAAATAAGTCTTCTAATTCGTCATCTTTTGGAGTTACTGCCACATGAGAATCATCGGGATCGGTTGCCCAGTCGTTTAAGACAGATACATCAATTCCATCCGCCCCAATTAATCCGATACAGTAAATGATAATTCCTGAAGCTCTAGCTGCTGCTGCAATTGGTGCTGGCGGTTGCCCAGCTGTCGTTTTTCCATCGGTAAACATTACCATAACTTTTTGATTTGTTGACGCAGGATCAAAAAGCTCTATCGCTTTTGTAAAAGCATCTGCATGATTAGTAGACCCTCCTGCAGAAAGAGAATCAATAGCAGTCTTTAAATCGGATACGGAAGTGATAAGCTGAGTATTTTTCGTTGCTGTTTCCGCAAAACTTACAATACCAATTTTACTTCCTGAACCAATTTCTCCATCCAAAATACCATCCGTTGCTTCATCAATAATATCAACAAATTTTTTAGCACCAGCTTTCAAATTTGTAAGTGGACTTCCAGACATGCTACCAGATCGATCTAAAATCAATACAATATCTGTTGGATTACTCGAAATATCTGGTGAAGCCGAAAGCGCTAATGTTACTTTTAACGTACCGTCACAATCAATTTGATCGAGACTAATTGTCTTATTTGCACTATTTATCCCCATAATAGATTACCTCCATTTTTTTTTGAGAACGAGGTATGCATTGCGCATCATCTGTACACAGTGCTTTTTTAACGCTATAGGAAATGAATTTTCTATAAGATTAAAAACTGTCCTCTCTATATTATATGCGGATATGCAAATAGTGTCTAATATCCTTTATTAATCCTTCTGCAATTTTTTCTAAGGATTCCTTAGAATAATCTTATGTTTTATCACCTAGCTCTATCCATCTAAAAAACTACATTTATACTTTTTTCTCTACGAAGCGTAGATTGTCAAATAGCACTTTGTCCATTATGATAGAAATTGCTTAAAATCTACAAAAAGAACAAGAACATTATTCTCATATGAAAAAAAGAAAGGAAACTATACTATGAATCATTACATTACTGGAGAAACCATTCGCACTTTAAGAGAAAAAAAAGGATTGACCCAAAAAGATTTGGCAAATCTTCTTATGGTAAGTGATAAAACTGTCTCTAAATGGGAAACAAAAAAAGGATATCCCGATATTGGGATTTTAGAACAATTAGCCAGTTGTTTAGATGTATCCATCGCCGAACTGCTAACAGGTGATTTCATCACAAATAAGAATCGTAGTGGAAATATGCTCCGTTCCGTTTTCTATGTTTGTCCTGTCTGTGGTAATATCATTCATTCCATGGGGGAAAGTATGATCAGCTGTTGTGGCATTGCACTTCCCCCTCTTGAAGCAGAGCCTGAAGACGAACAACATACATTTTTTATTGAACCGATGGAAACCGATAGTTATATTTCCATTGAGCATGAAATGAGCAAACAACATTATATCTCTTTTATCGCTTGTGTTACATCAAGCAAAATCGAGCTAATCAAGCTATATCCTGAACAAAATGCTGAATGTCGACTTTTCCTTCGTGGACATGGTATTTTATATATGTACTGCAATAAACACGGATTAATCAAAAAACGTTTCTAATCTTTTTATAATAATTGTGACATTTCCTCTAACAGCATATAGCGCATTAATTGATGAGGAAATGTCATTCTTGAAAAACTCATTTTATCATTGGCACGTTTTACAACTTTTGAATAAAGTCCTAACGAACCTCCAATAACAAAAACACAACGTTTTTCTCCTGCTTTTCTTACACGTTTTTTCCATTCTTCATCTGTTGCTAAAGTCCCCTCAATACAAAGAGCTATCACATAGTCATCTTCTTTTATTTTTGATAAAATCTTTTCGCCTTCTATGGCCTTTATCTTCTCTTCTTCTTTTTCACTGGCTCCATCTGGTGTCTTTTCATCTGGCAATTCAATGATTTCGATACTATGATTTTTTCTTAATCCTTTTATACAATCTTCAATTCCTTTTTGTAAATAGTCCTCTTTTATTTTTCCTACACAAATTACTGCTAACTTCATTTTTTTCTTTCCTTTTTGTTCACATTTTGTTCTCATATTATACATACTAGAGTCACAACTATCCGGTATAATATAAATAGTTTTTTCATAATATTCTCTCTATTATATAGAAAGCACGTTCAACTCCTCATAATTTGAACGTGCTTTTTTTACGCGAAAACAACAAGCTATTGGGGAGCATTTATGCTCCCATATAGCCACTGTTCGCGAGTCAGAGAAGTTTCCAAAGCGTGCTTCTCATCGTTTCTTATGATAGTAGATTTCGTTTCCTATCCGTTAAACAACGACTCGTTTAATCTCTATCTCGATTTCCGAATAAAATCAATAGACGAAGTAAAGATAAAATTGCTGCTGCTGCACTGGCTACATAAGTCATTGCCGCTGCGCTCAATACTTTTTTTGTCCCTTTTACTTCTTCCTGAGATAAAATTCCTGACTGATCTAAAATTGCAATGGCTCTGTTGGATGCATTAAACTCCACAGGGAGTGTCACTAATTGGAATAAAACTGCCAAAGAAAAAAGCAAAATTCCAATATTAATTAAAACTTGGTTGGCTCCTAATAACAGACCACCAATAATAAACAACCAACAAACTTTTGAACCAAAATTTGCAGCTGGAACGATGGCACTTCGAATGCGAAGTGGTGCATATTCCTTCTGATCTTGAATAGCATGCCCACACTCATGAGCTGCCACTCCAATAGCAGCTACAGAAGAAGAATTATATACAGAATCGGAAAGTCTTACCACTTTTGTTCTTGGATCATAGTGATCCGTTAAGTTCCCACCAATATGTTCCACTCGCACTCCATAAAGCCCTTGCGCATGTAAAATTCGTTCTGCCACTTGTGCCCCTGTCATTCCTGTCGTACTTCTCACTCGATTGTACTTATTAAATGTACTATTGACTTTGGCTGAAGCGATCAAACAAATAACTGCACCAATAATTACTAGAATATACGTTGGATCAAAATAAAATCCATAATATGGCATTGTGATTCCTCCTTTTTGTTTTACCTACTATTATACCGAATGTTTCAAAAATTAAAAGGGAATTTTATATAATTTCACAATTATTTCAATCTTTTTTTATAATCCTTTTAAGAGGATGCTGATAAAAATAATAAAAAGCACGCATAGCGTGCTTTTTATTATCGAATTGCTTATTCGTCCCAGTTATGGTATACATTTTGAACATCATCATCTTCTTCTAAAAGATCCAATGTTTTTTGTAAATTTTTAATATCCCCTTCATCGGATAATGTCACATAATTTTGTGGAATCATCGTTACTTCAGCAGATGCCATTGGAATATTTTGTCCTTCTAACGCTTCTCTTACTTCACTAAAAGAATCTGGATCTGTGTAGATTTCAAAGCAATCTTCTTCTTCAGAAAAATCTTCTGCACCAGCATCTAATGCTAACATCATCAATTCATCTGCATCCATTTCAAATTCTTCTTTATCGATGATAATTTGTCCTTTTTTATCGAACATATAGGAAACACAACCTGGAGTTCCAACATTTCCTGAACCTTTTGTAAATGCATTTCTTACATTTGCAGCCGTTCTATTTTTATTATCTGTTAAACTTTCAACGATAATGGCAATTCCACTTGGGCCATATCCTTCATATGTAACAGACTCATAATTTGCAGAGTTTGTATCACCTGCTGCCTTTTTAATACTTCTTTCGATTGTATCATTTGGCATATTATTTGATTTTGCTTTCGCAATAATATCACTTAATTTCTTATTATTTGCAGGATCTGGACCGCCTTCTTTTACTGCAACGGCAATTTCTCTACCAATTTTTGTAAAAATCTTACCTTTTGCTGCATCCGCTTTTTCTTTTTTATGCTTAATATTCGCAAACTTAGAATGTCCTGACATAATATAATCTCCTTTTCTTTCTATTTCGGCAGCCAAGCTGTCATAACAATTTTATCTATCTTTCTATCTCATATTATCAAATAGGATAATAGAAACGTGCTGTCCAAATTTTTGATAGACACGCTTTTAAATGATACCACTATTTATTCTATGAATCAAGCTTTTTCGTAACCTTTACTTGTTTGATCATCTTATTATCCATCATTTCTGGACAGAAGACATAGCCTTCATATTCAATCTCTATTTTCTCATTTTCCGCTGGGAGATGTCCTAATTTATATAGTAAAAATCCATTCAATGTTTCAATATCTCCCTCTGGAAACTCAATATCCAACAAATCTTCTAATTCATCTAGTCGAACCCAACCAACAACTCGATAACTATTTTCCCCAATTTTTGTAATCTCTTGTTCTTCTTCGTCATACTCATCCCAAATATTTCCTACGATAACTTCTAGAATATCTTCCATAGCGATAATGCCTTCTGTCTGTCCATATTCATCTAAAACAATTGCCATATGTATTTTTTGCGTCTGCATTTCTTTAAACAAATGGTTAATATTTTGTGTTTCATGAACAAAATAGGCTTCTCTTGCTATTTCTTTCAATTCCTGAATTTTCATTTCTGCCATGTAGACTTTCATAGCATCTTTCAAATGAAGAACTCCAATAATGTTGTCAATATCCTCTTCATAAAGAGGATATCTAGAATATCCTTCTTCAAGCATAAAATCAATTGCCTCTTTTAACGGAGTTTTATTTTCAATCGCTTTTATTTTTTTACGAATTGTCATTACATCTCTAGCTTCTTTATCCCCAAACTCAAAAATATTAGAAATCATCTCTGCTTCGTCTGATTGAATCGCTCCCTGTTCATGGCCTTCTTGAATCATATCAATCAATTCTTCTTCAAATTCATTTTCTTCTTCTACATTTTTCTTACGAAATACTTTTGAAAATAGATCTCTGAACGAATTTCCCGCATCTTCCATATCTCTTTCTCCTTTTTACCTTATTGTAGCAGATCATATCACCCTTACCAAAATTAGTCAATATCTGTTCCCTATGTAAGAAGTTCTAAACTAACTTTCAACGCCTTATCTACTTGAACTAATATTTCATGATCTAGATGACATACTTTTTCTTTTAAACGTGTCTTATCGATCGTTCGAATTTGCTCTAATAAAATAACTGAATCCTTCATAATTTGATATTTTTTACTATCTAGTTCCACATGAGTTGGCAATTTTGCCTTATTCATTTTACTCGTAATTGCAGCACAGATTACTGTTGGACTATGTTTATTTCCTGCATCGTTTTGAATAATCAAAACAGGTCTTACTCCACCTTGTTCGGAACCTACCACTGGTCTTAAATCTGCATAATAAATATCGCCTCTTTTTATAATCAATTTTATCACACTCCATCATATATTTTTCTATTTGCCATTTTCTCTATTATTGCCCATATATTCTGGAGTATACTTCTTTTTTTAATCTGTTAAATAATCGGCGACTTTTATTACTTCTCCATTTTCTAAATAGACTCTTGGAACCCTTCTTCCTAGCCCACAAATAAACTCATAATTAATTGTATTCATATAACTTGCAATTTCTTCCGCTGTAATAGCATTTTCTCCATCTTTTCCAACTAAAGTTACAATATCTCCCCCTTGTACACCATGGATGTGTGTAACATCCACCATCATCTGATCCATACAAACTCTACCGATAATTGGCGCATATTGACCACGAATTAAAACTCTCCCTTTTGATGATAATGCTCTTGGATACCCATCTGCATATCCAATGGAAATGGTAGCAATTTTCGTTTCTTTTTCTGTCACATAAGTGGAGCCATAACTAACCCCTTCTCCTGCTCCTACCGTTTTTACATACACAACATGACTTTTTAATTCCATAGCAGGCTTTAATTTTAATACTTCTTTTTTTACTTCATTGGAAGGATAAAGTCCATATGTAATAATACCAGAACGTACCATATTCATTTTTGCCATATCCAAATCTATAATCGCTGCACTATTTGCCACATGTTTAATTGGAATAAAAATCCCTTCTTCCTCTAAACGGGATACAAATGCTTCATAGCGCTTCATTTGATGACAGGCTGAAGTCTTATCTTTTTCATCTGCACAAGCAAAATGAGTAAAAATTCCTTCCATTTGTACCATTGGAAGTTTTTGAATTTCTTTTATAATTGCAACGCTTTTTTCATCATCATAAAATCCAATTCGATTCATTCCTGTTTCCACTGCAATGTGAATTAAAGCCTCTTTGTTCATAGCTACAGCAATTCTTGAAATCGCCTCTGCCATCTCATATTCAAATATTGTTTGTGATAAATTATATTGCATAAGCTGTGGATATTGCTCTTTAGCTGTATAACCTAAAATTAAAATACTCTTTGTAATTCCTCTTTTTCTAAGCAAAATTCCTTCTTCGATAGTTGCAACACAAAAGGCTTCCACTTGTTCTTGCATCGCCTGTGCTACTGCCACAGAGCCATGGCCGTATCCATCGGCTTTAATCACCAACATAATTTTAGTTGTATCACCAACTTTTTTTCGAATTTCTGCAATATTATGTTTAATCGCATCCAAATTAATTTCAGCATATACTCTCATGTAATGGTTCATCTCTTATTTTCCTCCTAAAACATCATGCAGATATTCTGCAATGTTTCCTGCTGTCATACTATACTCTCCCAGTCGTTTTTTTGCCACATCCCCTGCAAGCCCATGAACATATACACCCAACGTAGCTGCCTTCATTGGTTCCATTCCTTGTGCCAACAAACTTCCAATGATACCACCTAATACATCTCCTGAACCTGCTGTTGCCATTCCGCTATTTCCGCTTCTATTAATATATGCACTTTCCGCTTGTTTTGTTACAACCGTTCTCGCATCTTTCAAGGCACAAATAATAGGGTATTCTTCACAAAAATCTCTCGCTGTTTTCACAAGATTTTCTTTTATTTTATCTATGGAAATGGAAGAAAGAACGGAAAACTCTTTTAAATGTGGTGTTATAATAATATCACATTTTGCCTCTTTTAACCGCCACTTTTCATTTTCTAACATTGTAATACCATCTGCATCTAAAACAAGCGGACATTCGCTTTCTTCTAACAGCAGTCGCAACAAAGAAAGGGTTATTTCATTCCTTCCCATACCAGAACCAAAAACGACAACATCAGCCCAATCTAGCCCTTCTTTTACACGAGCCATCGCCTCTTCTTTTGTCTGAAAAGAACTCAATAAGAGTTCAGGTAACTTTGTTAATAAAATCTGTCTATTTGGTTCTCCCGTACAGACTTTTACCATACCACATCCTGCCTGATAAGCAGCATATGCTGATAAGTAAGCAGCCCCTGCCATCGTATCACCGCCTGCAACAATAAGGAGCTTTCCATAGGTTCCTTTATTTCCCCAAGGTTTTCTAATTGGCAATAACCGCTTTACATCTTCTCTTTCATATACATAAGACTCTTCTTCGACAGAGGTCAAATAAGAAGCATGAAATCCTGCTTCTTCTAGTTCTACAATCCCTGCATATTCTGCTGCTGGATAAAAGAAAAGCCCTTGTTTATAAAACCCAAATGTTATCGTTCGATGCGCCTTAATTGCACATCCAAATATCTTTCCTGTCGTTGCCTCCACTCCCGAAGGTAAATCTACAGAAACCTTAGGGCTAGAAAGCGCATTTAAAAAACAAATGACTTCTTTATAATCTCCTGTAACTTCTCTTTTCAATCCAACACCGAAAATAGCATCAACCACAACCGTATATGGCTTTTTTTCCAGCTGTTCTATAAAATTTGCCCCTAGGTTTTTTAATATTCCATATTGAACTTTAAATTCCTCAGTGGCTTTTTCTATCGCACCACAACAATAGATTTCTGGAACAATTCCTCGCTCCATTAGTTGGCGTGCAATGGCAAGGCCATCGGCACCATTATTTCCACTGCCAACCACAATCAAGCATCGTTCTAAACAATAATGCTCAAAAAGCCGCCTTGTCACTCCCAAGGCGGCCCTTTCCATCAATACTAAACTCGGTATTCCAATATGTTTGATGAATTGCTGATCCACTTTTTGCATCTTAGCACCGCTTATTGCATATTTCATCTTTCTTCACCTTCCCCTATTACAAACGCCATTGCATACTCCTTTACATTTGTAATCGAAATATGCCATCGCTGAATTCTAAGTTCTTCTTGTTTTGCTTTTGCTTTTCCATAGAGATTGATATAGGGGCTTCCATTTTGTTGTCTAAGTACCTCAATCTCATTTGGCTCAATTCCAGAAAATCCTGTTTGAAACACTTTTACAACGGCTTCTTTTACAGCAAAATTACCTGCTGCTTTTTCTGGATACTGGCTACAAAACTGTCTTTCTCTTTCTGTATAAATCCGTTCTATAAATCGCTCTTTTAAACACGCCTTTTTTATTCGTGCCACTTCAATCATATCAGTTCCGATTCCAACAATCATGTCGACTCCTATTGATTCATACTATTAATTCGATAAGAAAGCGTCATAAGACTTTCTGATAAATGTACATTTTCTACTACAATATCCTCTGGTAAATGTAAGTCGACAGAAGCAAAATTCCAAAACGCTTTAATTCCAAGGTTCACTAACTCCTGTGCCGCCTTTTGCGCCTTTTGCTTTGGCAATGTCAACGCTGCAATTCGCACATCGTTGTTCTTAACAAACTCACCAATTTTTTCAATATCCATAATTTCTACACCTCGAACAGTTAATCCGATCAATCTTGGATTCACATCAAAAATCGCCTTGATAGAAAAACCACGTTTTTCAAAATCTTGATAATTGGCAAGCGCTTGTCCTAAGTTACCAGCACCAATAATAATAATATTATTTGTCTGATTCACTCCTAAAATTTTTCCAATTTCGGTATATAAATATTGCACATTATATCCATATCCTTGTTGTCCAAACCCTCCAAAATTGTTTAAATCTTGACGGATTTGTGAGGCAGTTACTTTCATTCTCTCACTTAATTCTTTCGAAGAGATACGAACGACCTCATTTTCTAATAATTCTCCTAAATATCGATAATACCGCGGTAATCTCTTAATAACCGCAGGTGAAATTTCTTTTGCATTCATATGTTTTGTACCTCCTGATGGTCTTACCTATTATCGTAACCCCGACTTCCTTATATTATATACTAATTGTATATTTTCTGTCAAACTTTGTTTACTTATTTTATAGTGGTATGCTATAATGAACACAATATTGAACCATTTAACATAGAAAGGATTTTTATTATGGTATTAGCATGTCAAAATGTTTCCAAATCCTTTGGAACAGAAGAAATTTTAAAACAAGTATCATTTCATATAGAAGATCGTGAAAAAGCTGCTATTGTTGGAATCAATGGCGCTGGAAAATCCACTTTATTAAAAATTATTATGGGCGAAATGTCTGCAGATGACGGACAAGTTACCTTTGCGAAAAATCGTACGGTAGGTTACCTTTCTCAGCAACCAGAACGCTCTTCTAAAAATACTATTTTTGATGAAATGCTAGAAGTCAAAAAGGATATTATTGAAACAGATAAAAAGATTCGCCAGCTAGAACAGGATATGAAACATACCTCTTCAGAAGAAGAGCTAAACGCTATGTTAGAAACTTATACACGCCTTACTCATGAATTTGAACAGGCAAATGGCTATGCCTATAAAAGTGAAATTACTGGTGTTTTAAAGGGGCTTGGTTTTTCAGAAGATGATTTTTTCAAACCAATTGAATCATTATCTGGTGGACAAAAAACTCGCGTAGCTCTTGGACGCCTTCTCCTATCAAAACCTGATATTATCTTGCTTGATGAGCCTACTAACCACTTGGATATGGATTCTATCGCTTGGCTTGAAACATTTCTTATGAACTATCCAGGGGCTGTTTTAATCGTATCTCATGACCGCTATTTTCTTGATAAAGTCGTTACAAAAGTTATTGAACTTTATGGCGGACGTAGCCAGATGTATCTTGGTAACTATTCCGAGTTTGCAAAAAAACGAACTGCTATTCGTGAAAGCCAACTGAAACATTATTTAAATCAACAAAAAGAAATTAAACACCAAGAAGAGGTCATTGCAAAACTTCGTTCTTTTAATCGCGAAAAGTCCATTAAGCGCGCAGAAAGCCGTGAAAAACTTTTAAATAAAATGGAAGTCTTAGAACGTCCAGAAGAAATTAATGCTGATATGCGTATTCAATTAGAGCCTTCCGTCATCAGCGGAAATGATGTTTTAACAGTTACTGGACTTGCAAAATCTTTTGGTGATCACAACCTATTTTCCGACTTAAATTTTTCTGTTTTCCGCGGAGAAAAAGTCGCTCTTCTTGGAAACAACGGTACTGGAAAAACAACGATTTTGAAGATATTAAATAAACTAGTCAGACAAGATGCTGGAAAAATTGTTCTAGGTGCAAAAGTCCAAATCGGATACTATGATCAGGAACATCAGGTACTAAATACAAGCAAAACAATTTTTGATGAAATTTCTGATACTTATCCAAACTTAACGCAAACCAGAATCCGCAATGTTTTAGCTGCATTTTTATTCACAGGAGATGATGTGTTTAAGCGAATTGGTGATTTAAGCGGAGGAGAACGAGGACGTGTTTCTCTAGCAAAACTTATGCTTTCTTCTGCCAATTTTTTAATTCTCGACGAACCTACAAACCATTTAGACATTAATTCTAAAGAAATCTTAGAAAGTGCTTTAAACGATTATACAGGAACGGTTCTTTATGTGTCTCATGACCGTTATTTTGTCAATAAAACAGCTACTCGTGTCATTGAATTGGAAAACAAAGAAATTATCAACTATGCTGGTAATTACGACTACTATTTAAATGAAAAGGCAAAACGAATGGCCCGCCTCACTACTCTTTCAGAAGAAAAGAACCAAGACGTTTCCTCTTCTTCCAATTCCTCTTCAAAGCAAGACTGGAAGAAAAATAAAGAGGAACAGGCAAAAGCTAGAAAACAGGCTAACGCATTGAAAAAATGCGAAGAAAATATTCATATAACGGAAGAACGGATTCAGGAACTAGAAGAAGAAATGGCAAAACCAGAAGTAGCAACGGATATTGAAAAACTTTTGGAATTAAATAAGGAAAAAGAAACTCTTGACGGGAAGCTAGAAGCCCTTTATGAAGAATGGGAGACATTAGCCGAAACCATCATGTAAGAAACCCCTTCTATACAAAAAGATACGCACTTTATCAATTATTTTTTGATAAAATGCGTATCTTTTTTGAGTTTTAGTTTTCCTTTGCCCTTACCTCCACAACCCCAATATAAAATCAGAACTTTTATATTAAGAGAAATATATGTTATTAGGATAAGAGGAAACAAGTGGCAAATAAGGGCAAAGAATGAAAAGATTCTATTCTACTAGGGAAATCCCAAATTCTTTTGAATATTCATCTATTATTTTTAATAATTCTTCATCGGTAATCATTGTTACACGACCTTTTTCATATTCCGCATCTACCCACTCTTTTACTTTTTCCACTAAAATGTGGTTTTTATCCAATGCCTTATCTCCTTTTTTATGAAAATACGTATTGATCCAATGAGCAATTCCAGCCAATCCAGAAGTGTTGGATACGGCTACAAGCACTGGACGGTTTAATAATTTCTCCGTATCAAAAATATTGTAGATCTCTTCATTTTTTAATAAGCCATCCGCATGAATTCCGGCTCTTGTCACATTGAAGTTTTTTCCTACAAATGGTGTATTTGCTGGAATACGATGTCCAATTTCCTTCTCAAAATACTCTGCTAAATCTGTAATCACCGTTGTATCCATACCGTCTAAACTGCCTTTTAATTGTGCATATTCAAATACCATAGCTTCAAGAGGCGTATTTCCTGTTCTCTCACCAATTCCAAATAAAGAACAGTTTACTGCACTCGCACCATAGATCCAAGCCGTTGTTGAGTTAGTAACCGCTTTATAAAAATCGTTATGTCCATGCCATTCTAATAAATGAGAAGGCACTCCAGCATGTTTTTGTAATCCATAAATAATTCCTTGCACCGATCTTGGAATTACACTTCCAGGGAAATTCACACCATATCCCATCGTATCACAAGCTCGGATTTTCACAGGAATCCCATATTCTTTTCCAAGTTTTTGTAATTCTAAACAAAATGGAATTACAAATCCATAAATATCTGCCCTTGTAATATCTTCTAAATGGCATCTTGGAGCCACTCCTGTTTCTAAACACTCCCGTACAACACTTAAATAATGTTCCATCGCCTGTTTTCGTGTCATTTTTAATTTATAAAAAATATGATAATCCGAGCAACTCACCAAAATTCCTGTCTCTTTTAATCCTATTTCTTTTACTAATTGAAAGTCCTTTTTACTAGCACGAATCCAACTAGTGATTTCTGGAAACTTATAACCACGTTCCATACATTGATAAACCGCATCTCTATCTTTTTTACTGTATAAGAAAAATTCACACTGACGAATAATCCCCTTTTCTCCACCTAACCGATGGAAAGCATCATAAATATGTACAATTTGTTCCGTAGAATAAGGAGCTCTTGACTGCTGGCCATCTCGAAACGTTGTATCAGTAATCCAGATATCTTTTGGCATATTATGTGGTACAATTCGATCATTAAATGCGATCTTTGGAACTTCAGAATAAGGAAATAAATTGCGAAATACATTCGGATTTTCACAATCCACTAAAGGATACATATATTCTTCTAATTCTAATAAATTCGTTTTTTCATTATATTGTACTTTTCTATTTTCCATTTCATATGCCTCCTAATAGGATTCTCTTTGCTACAAAAATTTCAGCATT
>UQVN01000066.1 GCA_900544525.1 uncultured Eubacteriales bacterium | reverse complement strand
ATATTTATTCTCTCTTTTCAGAACAAGAGATTCGAAAAAGCAGAAGAACAAAAGTATCATAATAGGATGGTATGATAAAATGGAAAAAAATAAAAGAAAAGAAAGTAAATTTATTTTTGCTTCTTTAGCAGTTGGGTTTTTGCTATTTTTAGCGATTCCTGTCATTTTGTTATTAGTAAAGTCGTTTGCTGTGAGTAATCAAACAGGAATTTCATTTCAAAATTATAAAGAGGTAATTTCAGGAAAAGGTTTTTTAGAAGCTCTTAGAAATAGTTTTGCCGTATCCTGCGTTAGCGCAGTCATTACAACAATCTTTGCCTTTTTCCTTGCTTATACCGTTCACTATACGAATCTAGGCAGAAAATATAAATCTTTTATTCAAAAAGCGACCATGTTGCCAATGTTGTTACCGACAATTACATATGGATTTGGCATTATTTATTCCTTTGGAAAACAAGGACTTTTAACAAAGTTATTTGGCAGACAACTTTTTGAAATTTATGGATTTTCTGGACTGCTCATTGGCTATATTATCTATACATTGCCAGTGTCTTTTATGCTTATTAATAATACGATGGGATATATTGATAAAAAATTTATGATTGTTTCTCGTCTCATGGGAGATTCTCCGATTCAGACGTTAAATATTACAATATTACGGCCACTACTTGGAACGTTAGCAGCATCTTTTATTCAAACTTTTTTCTTGTGTTTTACTGACTTTGGTATTCCAGCTTCTGTTGGAGGAAAGTATTCGGTTGTAGCAAGTGTTTTATACACACAGATGTTAGGCAGTGTTCCTGATTTTGGAAAAGGTGCGGTTATCGCCTTTTGTATGTTGATTCCATCCGTTATTAGCATAACAGTTTTACATATCTTGGAAAAATATAATGTGCGCTATAATAAAATATCTGATATTGAGTTGAGAAATAATCGTTTCAGAGATGGAGTCTGTGCCATAATAAGCGGTGTTATTTTAGTCAGTGTATTAGCCATTTTCCTCGTTATTTTTATCGTACCATTTGTAGAGGAGTGGCCATACCGACCAAATTTTACATTCGAGCATATGACAGAAGTATTTGCAGATAGTAGCTTATCTAGTGTCTATTTCAATTCTCTTATGGTTGCTATTATGACAGCTTTTTTTGGAACAATAGTTGCTTATAGTGCAGCACTTGTAACGGCAAGAAGTGATATTTCACCAAAGTGTAAATCGGTAATTGAAAGCGTAGCACTTGTGACAAATACAATTCCAGGAATGGTAATCGGTATTGCATACTTATTTAGTTTTTCTGGAACCTCATTGCAAAATACATTTTTACTAATGATTATTTGTAATATTGTTCATTTTTTCTCAACACCATATTTGATGATGAAAAATTCGTTATCAAAGATGAATCGTTCTTGGGAAACGACTGCTATGCTTATGGGAGACAGTTGGTTAAAGACGATTATACGAGTGGTAACACCGAATGCTTTGCAGACATTATTAGAAGTATTTGAGTATTATTTCGCCAATGCCATGGTAACCATTAGTGCCTTGATTTTTATTGCAGGAGCAAGAACTATGGTGATTACAACAAAAATCAAAGAACTGCAATATTTCAATAAATTCAATGAAATCTTTGTATTATCCCTTTTGATTTTATTGACAAATATAGTAGTAAAAGGGCTTGTTCGCTTGCTTGCTCAAAAAAGTGAAAAGAAAGAGAGATTAAAGACAATGGGAAGAAAATTATTTGGTTTAAAAAACGGAATTGCACTTACAATGGCTCTAGTTTTAGGAGTATCCACAATAGGACTGTCTGGCTGTGGAAATAGTGCAAGTGGAGATAAAGTTGTTATTTATTCTAATGCAGATGATGAAGCAGTAGAAGCGATGAAACATGCGTTAGATGAAAATGGATATAAAGATCAATACTTATTTCAGACATTTGGTACTTCCGAATTAGGCGGAAAGTTATTAGCGGAGGGAACGAATATTGAAGCCGATCTTGTAACAATGAGTACTTTCTATATCGACAGTGCACAAGAGCAAAATAAAATGTTTAAAGATTTAGAGTTTGATGTAAAAACCATTGATGAATATCCATCTTATTGTGCACCGATTACCGCCCAAGAAGGAACGATTATTGTGAATACGGAAATGATGAAGGAAAATAATCTTCCTATGCCAACTTCTTTAAAAGATTTAGCGAGTCCAGAATATAAAGGATTTATTTCGGTAACGGACATTGCATCTTCTTCTACTGCATGGCTTTTAATTCAAGGATTAATATCTTCTTATGGAGAAGATGGAGCAAAAGAAGTATTAAAAGGCATTTATGAAAATGCAGGAGATCATATCGAAGAGTCTGGTTCCGCACCATTAAAAAAAGTACGAGCAGGAGAAGTTGCGATTGGATTTGGTCTTCGCCAACAAGTAGTGGCAGATAAAAAGGATGGATTACCAATTGATTTTGTGGATCCAAAAGAAGGAAACTTTAGTTTAACAGAATCGGTTGGAGTAATCGATAAAGGGGATAAGACAAAGGCAAAAGCGATGGAGATGGCACAATGCATGATTGAAAATGGACGAGAAGAATTACAATCTTATTATCCGCTCTCTCTTTATGAAGAAGAGACGACAGATTCTGAGAACCTATCAGGAAATCCAAAAGTATTTGAAGAGCCTTTGACAATTGATTTATTAAAGAAACATCAGGAATTATCCGAGTCTTGTAAATGATAAAAAAATTAAAAATGATATTTAATTTATGATAAGAGGAAAAAGAGAAAGGTGATAAAACAATGAAAACATATAAATTATTGACTCCAGGACCACTTACAACAACAGATTCTGTCAAAAGAGAAATGCTTTTTGACCATTGTACATGGGATGATGATTATAAACAAATTACACAAAAGCTTCGGAAAGACTTATTAGAACTTGCTCATGTATCGGAAGACGAATACACAACGATTTTTATGCAAGGAAGTGGAACGTTTGGAGTGGAATCCGTTTTTACAAGTGTCATTGGAGAAAATGAAAAAGTGCTTATTTGTGCCAATGGTGCTTATGGAGAGAGAATGGAGGATATTGTAACTTATGCAAAAATTCCTTATGTTATATATCATGAACATTATAATTGTGTGCCAGATGCAAAAAAAGTAGAAGAGATTTTAAAAGAAGATCCAGCTATTACTCATGTAGCTATGGTACATAGTGAAACGACTTCTGGAATTTTAAATGATATGGAAGCCGTTGGAAAAGTTGCAAAACAATATGGAAAAGTTTTCATTGTAGATGCTATGAGCAGTTTTGGTGGTGTGGATATTCCGGTTAAAGATTGGGGAATTGATTTTATTATTAGCAGTGCCAATAAATGTATCCAAGGAGTACCAGGGTTTGCCTTTATTATTGCAAAAAAGGAGTTATTAATTGCCAGTGAAGGAAAAGCAAGAAGCCTTTCTTTAGATTTATATGCTCAGTGGAAAACGATGGATGTGGATGGAAAATGGCGTTTTACTTCTCCAACCCATGTTGTATTAGCCTTTGCAAAAGCCATGGAAGAATTAAAAGAAGAGGGTGGAATCCTAGCTAGAAATAAACGATATACAGAAAACAACCATCTTTTAATTGAACGACTCGGAAAATTAGGAATCAAACCATATATTGATTCTGTACATCAAGGGCCAATTATTACGACATTTTTCTATCCAGAACCATGTCATTTTCAATTCGCTGATATGTATGAATATATTAAAGAAAGAGGATATGCGATTTATCCTGGAAAAGTGACAGAGGCAGAAACATTTCGTATTGGAAATATCGGAGAAATCTATCAAGAAGATATTGAAAAAGTATGCGATATTATCGAAGAATTTTTAGAAAAATACAATCAATAATCGAATAACGAATTGGAATATTGCAATGTGAAAATTAGATAAACAATAGTTTTATTCCTTGATAGAAAATAATGTTCATTTAATATACGAAAACAAAGTGGAATAAAAAGAAAAAATAAGGAATTTGGGAATAAGAGAAAGGATATCGAAGAAATGAGTCAGTTTGAAGCAGTAATTTTTGATTGGGCAGGGACAACCGTAGATTTTGGATGTATGGCACCAGTACAGGCATTTGTAGAAGGATTTAAGAAATTTGGAATCACTCCAACAATGGAAGAAGTTCGCGAGCCAATGGGAATGTTAAAAATCGATCACATTCGCACCATGTTAAAAATGCCAAGAATTGAGAAGTGTTGGGAAGAGAAATACGGAAAGAAACCAACCGAAGAAGATGCCCAAACATTATTTGAAGGTTTTGAGGAAAACTTATTTCATGTATTAGATCAACATGCGGAATTAAAACCAGATACATTAGAGACGGTAAAAGCATTACGAGATGCCCAAATAAAAGTAGGCTCTACAACAGGATATACCGATAAAATGATGGAAATTGTAATGCCAATTGCAAAAGAACAAGGCTATGAGCCAGACTGCTGGTTTAGCCCAGATTCTACCAATCAAAAAGGGCGTCCTTATCCTTACATGATTTTTAAAAACATGGAGAAACTGGGATTAAGCGATGTGCGAAAAGTCATGAAAATTGGGGATACGACTTCTGATATAAAAGAAGGAAAAAATGCAGGTGTTGTTTCGGCGGGTGTTGTTGTCGGAAGCTCTGAAATGGGACTTACAAAGGAAGAATATGAAGCCCTTTCAGAAGAAGAAAAAAAAGAAAAATGCGAAACCGTTGCTGAGAGATTTAGACAAGCAGGAGCCGATTATGTCTTTATGGATTTAAAAGAAGCGGTAGAATTTGTGTTAAAAAAATAAAGATTTTTCTAAGCGGGGAAATTTTAAAAACTGAATAACGATAGAGAAAAATACACTTGGAATAAAAAGCAAAGAGCTTTTGGATTCTAAGTGTATTTTTTTATCTTTTATTGTTTCTGTAAAATAAGACATGAACAGGGGAGCTTCTTGCTATACTTATGAAATGATGGAAAGTGTCGATAGGTATAATAAGATAAGTTTTTAATTAATCTATAATTTTGAGGAGTTAAATAATGGAAAGAGAAATGTTTGTTCAATTGATGAGCAGTTATCCAACAATATCGAAAATGCTAAAATCATATGATTATGAAGAAATACTTGCACAGGCTTCTGCATTATTACAAATAGAAAGCCATGTGTTAGAGCAACGACCAATGGAGGGATATTCAAAAGGGAAAACAAGTGGTGCTTATCGATTTGTGCTTTTAGATTTAATAAAAAATAGCGAACAATATGATTGGCTTTATGAAAAGCTAGAAGATGAGAAATCTCGCTTCGTATTTACAAGTTTAATTCAATATCGAATTTTACCAGTTCAAATGTTTTTAGAGCGTGCTTATGATGGGGAAAATCCTCAATATTTTGATAAAGAGATTATCGATTGTAATGAAGAAGAAGTGTTTGTTGACTGTGGTGGATTTATTGGAGATACCGTACAGTCTTATTTGGAACAAGGATTTCCATATAAAAAAATATTTGTGTTTGAACCAGAAGAAGAAAATATAGAAAAGTGTAAAGAGGCCATAAAAGATAAGAAAAATATTGAACTGTTTCCTTATGGTGTAGGAGAAACAAGAGAAGAGTTATGGCTAGATGGAACAGGCTCTTCTAGTAGCTTTCTTGGAGATAAGGTGAAGAGAGAAGGAAGAGAAGGCAGGCGACAAATTATCGTTTCACTGGATGAGCAATTAAAAGAACCGGTGACATGGATTAAAATGGATGTAGAAGGTTTTGAAATTCCAGCATTATTAGGGGCAAAGCATCATATTCAAAAAGAAAGCCCTAAGTTGACCATATGCCTATACCATATTATTAGTGATCTATGGGAAATTCCTCGTTTAATCGATGCGATGAATCCCAATTATGAATATAAAATTCGACATTATCATAAAGAACAGAATTGGGAAACGGTTCTTTATGCCATTCCAAAAGGAAAGAAGAAGAATAAAAGAAAAATAAAAGAAGGAAATAGGAAGAAAAAAAGAGTGGTTTCCATATCCCCATTAGAGGTTGGGTGGAACAATATGCAGCTTACGAAAGACTGTGGGCTGATTCCATACTTATTGTATAAAAATCACAATTGTGAGTCGATTATGGTTGGTGAAAAAAATGGGGATTACCCATATTTAGAGCAGTATGTCAAAGGCTTACAGATGGAATTTCTGGATAAAAATAACATAGAAGAAAGTTGTTCTTACATAAGGAAAAATGCAAAGAACATTGACTGTCTCATTTTGTGGGGAATTTATCCAATTAGCATTTATATCACAACGGCATATAAGCAGCAAAATCCAAATGGGATTGTTTACTTAGCATTAGATGCGAATAGTGCTTGGATGGATCGAATGGAAATTAGAAAACCATATTTTATAAATTTTATGAAACAATGTGATGTGATTGCTACCTCATGTTATACGTTACAAAGACATTTGAATCGAAAGTGGCCTTGGAAAATAGAATATATACCAAATGGTTATTATCCATGGGTGGGAGAAAAGAAAAGACCAAATTTTGAACAAAAAGAAAATATTATTCTAACGGTTTCAAGGCTTGGAACTAAGCAAAAGGCAACGGATGTGCTATTAGAAGCATTTGCTTTAATTGCCGATCAAATACCAGATTGGAAATTGAGATTAGTTGGAAGTGTAGAAGAAGAATTTCAGCCATTTTTAGAACAGTATTGGAAAAAATTCCCGAAATTAGTTGAACGAATAGAATTTACGGGTGTTTTATTAGAGAAAGAAGCTTTATATGAAGAGTTTCAAAGAGCAAAAATTTTTGCTTTATCTTCGACTTATGAGGGAGGAATGCCAAATGTTATGGCAGAAGCCTATTTTGGCGGATTGGCAGTGGCCGTAACACAAATGGATGCTTATAGAGAAATAATAGACGATGGGAAATGTGGAATGAGCGCACCGATAGGAGATCCAGTGGCATTTTCACAAATACTATTAACATTATGTCATAGCCCACAGTTGCGTAAAATGGGAGAAAACTCTTATGCTTATGGAAAAAGACAATTTGATATGGAGCGAATTGTAGCAAGACTCTATTGGATGTTATTTGGAGAGGAAGAATAGAAAGGGAAGAAACTATGAGAATTGTACTAGAGAATCAAATTTTTTATTGGGAAGGAGGGAGAGAAAAAACTTGTTTATTGAACTGTTCCAATTTGATGGGCAATAAAAGTAGTATTCCAATGCACTCCATACAGGGGGAAATTCGGACAATTTTTGATCTAGTAGAGGAGTTATTAAATGAAGAGATACGATTAGAAAGGCCAGAAGAAGAAATAGAACAGTTTTTATTGCTTAATTTGCTATTAATTCGTCATTTGATTTCCACATCGTTGCCGTTAAAGGTATTGGAAATTGGTTGCCAAGATGGAGAGATTAGTTATCAGTTTGCCTCTATTTTAGGAGAGTTTCATAAAGATTCTACGTTTTATTGCATGTCCGATCAGATGGAGATAGAATGGTTAAGGAGAATGGGAGAAGTCAAGGTATTGCCACATTTAAGTTTTTTAGCTACGGATTATGAAGAGGCACTTTTGGAGAAAGAAGCCTTTGATATTGTTTTGCTCAATGGTGCTATTCAATCAAAAGCGCCATATCAAATGATAGAACGAGCCCTTTCTTTTTTGAAAGAAGAAGGAAGTTTGATTGTAATAAGTCAAGAAACTCCTTTTTTAGAGAGTAGTTTTCAGCTATTTTTTAAAAAAAGAGAAGAGTATCGGTTTTCTCCAACGAAAGCAGTGTTGGTAGGAAAGAAAAAGAATCTTGATTGGCAGAAGAAAAGAGAGGAAGGACTGGAAAAGGAATCACAACTGATTCAAAAGATTAATGCAGAGCTAGAAAAACAATTTCTTGATGATAAGGGATGGAATCTTCTGATAAAAGAAGCGGATCATATGATAAAGAAAGGAATGGAAGAGCAAAATTTGGATCAGAAGGAACAGTGGTTGTTTGTAAAAGAGCAGATGCTAGATTATTTATTGTATGGAGAAGGTCAAGAACGACAAGAGTGTAAAGAAACATTAAAAAATTATTTAAAAGGTTTAGAATGATAACTTTATATATAATCTATGAGAGAGCATAGGGTGAGTGTTTTATCGGTGAATATTTGGATGAAAAACTGTTAAGAAATTTTAACATAAAAAAATAAAAAAAGAGTTAAGTAATCAAAAAACTAACCGATATATTACTTGTAACAAAAACAGGGATAAGGAAATCCCTTTGTTTGATTCAAGGAGGAAGAAAAATGAGAATTCAACACAACATTGCAGCATTAAATGCAAACAGACAGTTATCAAGCAACAACAACGCAATTTCTAAGAGCTTAGAGAAATTATCTTCTGGTTATAGAATTAACCGTGCAGGTGATGATGCGGCTGGTCTTTCTATTTCTGAAAAGATGAGATCACAGATCACAGGTCTTGATACGGCACAGAAGAATGCGGAAGATGGTGTTTCTTTAATTCAGACAGCAGAAGGTGCATTAACAGAAGTACATTCTATGTTAAACCGTATGGTAGAGCTTGCAACACAGTCTGCTAATGGTATTTACGAGGCGAACGACAGAAAAAAAATCCAATCAGAAGTCGATGCGTTAAATTCAGAAATTACAAGAATTGCAACGAATACAACATTCAATGGTCAGACACTGTTAGCGGCTGGAACTCAGACATTCCAGATCGGACCTTCAACAGCAGACGTGATTACAGTAGGTCTTTCTTCTATGGATGCAAGTGCTTTAGGAATTAGTGCGATAGATATCAAAACAGTTTCTGGTTCAACAGCTGCGATTGATTCTTTGAACAGTGCCATCGACAAAGTATCTGAGTTCCGTAGTAATCTTGGTGCGGCTCAGAACCGCTTAGAACATACAATTAACAACTTAAGTGTTAACTCTGAAAACTTATCTGCTGCAGAAAGCCGCATTCGCGATGTTGATATGGCAAAAGAAATGATGAATTATACAAAAAATAATATCTTAACACAGGCTGCACAGTCTATGCTTGCACAGGCAAATCAGCTTCCACAAGGGGTTCTTCAGTTATTACAATAATCGAAGATACCAATGGATGTTTAGGAAAGCCTCTGGAAACTTGTTTTCCAGAGGCTTTTTTAACTTATAGAAAATTGGATTTCCTATCGGTTAAAAATTACTACGTACAAAGGATACATAGTTGACTTTGTTCTCTGTTATAAGAAAGGGAAAGACTTATGAATATTAAATTAACAATTTCTATTTTATTATCGGATCGGCTCAATACCATTGAGAAGTGTTTAAATTCTATTGTCCCATTGCTACAACAAGTGCCATGTGAGCTAATTTTAACAATTACAGGAAAAGAACCAAAAGTAAGGGAATTGGCAGAGCAATATACGGATCATATTATTGATTATACATGGATAGATGATTTTGCCAATGCCAGAAATCAGGGGTTAAAGGCCGCAAAAGGAGAATGGTTTTTATTTATTGATGATGATGAATGGTTTGAAGATGTAATGCCATTAGTGGAATTTTTTACAAGTGGAGAAGAAAAACAATACAATAGTGCAACCTATCGAGTGAGAAACTATGGCGATTGGGAAGGGAGAAGTTATTTTGAGTCTCGTTCAGCAAGATTAGTAAGAAGAAGTGCTGAGCTTTTGTTTGAAGGAAAAGTTCATGAACATTATAATGTCATTAATTTTCCGATGAAAGAGTTGAAAGTTTTTGTGCACCATTATGGTTATATTCAAAAGAAGCGAGGAATTGGTAGCCAAAAAGTATCTAGAAATCTTCCGTTGCTATTACAGATGATTGAAAAAAATCCAAATAATCAAGGGACCATTGTACAGATAGTCCAAGAGTATGCTAATATTCAAGAATTAGAGAGAATAGAATTTTATTGTAGACAAGGACTTTTATTACCAATAGAATATCGAAATCCACAAAATGATGGATGGCTATATGCAATACTGGCGAAAACGAGATATACAAGACATGGGGTTTATGAAGGAATTGTAATTTCTAAAGAGGCTATAGAATATGGAAACTTACAAGAAGCAAGTAAGATGCAGCTTTGGGGAATATTGGTCACTTTTTACATAATAGCAAAAGAATATCAAAAAGCCATCGAAGCATTGGATCAATACTTGGAATATTATTACATTTTTGAAAGAAATCCAGAACTTCGCCATCAACAAACGAGAGGATTAGTTGTTGTTGATGAGATTATGAGATTAAAAGAAGAATTATGCTATCAAGGAGTACAAGCAGCTCTTTATTTAGAAGAAAGTGAAAAGTTATTGGTTTATTTACAGTTATTTCCGTGGGGCACTCCAAAAATGCTAGAGAGTTATTATAGCAAAATAAATGAATTGTTAGATGGAGTTTCTCTCAATAAGAAAAAAATGTTGAGGAATTGTTTAACAGAAGTACGCAATGACGATGAGTTTCTTGTTTTACAAAGAATGTTAAAAGCTCATGAAGAAAAACAAAAAGAAGAAGTTCTCTTTTATTATGAAAAGCTAAAAGAGAGCAAAGAAGTTCGGGTTCGTCTCTATCTTATTTGGTTAGCAGGTACCTATGGATATGAAATAAAAAACATGATAAAAACGATGAATCTGGGACAATGGCAGTTGATCTTAATTGAGCTTTTAAAATTAGTAGAAGTGGAGGAATATGAACCATATTGTAAGACCATGAAACAGTTGCTTGGAGAAGATAGCGCTTACTATCAACAGCTTTTATTCCGATTTTTAGAGCAAGATTTATTGGATCGACAAATGAGCGGAGAAGAATTAAAAAAATGTCTGGATCGCTATACAAAAGCGGTGATTGATTATTATGAAAATTTATATCAAGAAGAGATGAAACGGGAAGGAAACCGCTATTTATTACAGGGAGAATATGCCTTCGCCCTTTATTATCAGGAGTCATGCCAAGAAAGTTTTGATCAGATTGAGTGTTTAAAGAAAGCAAAAGATAGTTATCCAAGAATGTTAGTTACAATCAAACGTTATATGGAATATTTACTAAAAGAGTATGATGAAAAACGAAAAGCAGGAAATGAAGAGTTTCGACAGCTTGGAGCACAAGTGAAAATACAGATCAAACAAATGATTGCACAAAGACAATATGAAGTAGCATTGCCAATTTTGATGCAACTACTTTCTTTAATGCCAAACGATCTTGAATTGCTTCGTTTAAAACAAAAGATTTTAACAGGAAATTAATGGAATTATGATAAGGGGCAAGGAATAAAAAAATAAAAAACGTGAAACAAGAGAATGGAAAGGAGAAAGAGAGAATGAAAGAACAAGAGGGAATCATTTATATAGATACTGAGCAATTAGAGAATATCCCCGCAGGATTAAATCTCTATGGAGCGAGAAAAATGATGATGGAACGACAACAAAGTTGTCTTAATCATTCTTTTGTTTCTATTGTCATTCTAGCTTATAATCGTTTGGATAAGACGAAACAATGTGTTGAGAGTGTATTAAAACATACAAAAGAAATTGATTATGAATTGATTCTTGTTGATAATGGTTCTAGTGATGGGACACTGGACTATTTTAAAAAAGTACCTTATAAGAAGAAAAGCATTATTTGTATTACAAAACCTATGGGCACAAATTTTGCTTTTTGCTGGCTTAGTTGCGTAGATGTTGGACGTTATGTAGTCTTTTTAGCCAATGATTTAATTTGTACTCCAAACTGGTTGAAAAATCTATTAACTTGTATGGAGTCGGATGAACGGATTGGAATGGTCAATCCAGTGAGTTCCAATGTAAGCAATTTTCAAGAAGTTTCTTTGTCATTTTCCAGTATAGAAGAAATGGAAGAAAAAGCTGAGTTATATAATCAATCTGATAGTAGAAAGTGGGAAGAAAGACTTCGATTGATCACATTAGGAAGTCTTTTTCGAACAGAAGCATTGATGAGTATTGGATTTCCTATTTTTGATGCTGGATTTCTTCATGATTTTGGAGATGATGATCTATCCTTTCGTTTGCGGAGAAATGGGTATCGTCTTATATTAGCGACAGATACGTGGATTCATCATAACCATGATTTTCGAAATTTTGAGGACAAAAAAAAGGAACAATTTATTTATTCTCTGAACCTTGGAAGAGAACAATTTCAAAAGAAGTATTTTGAAGTCGATTCATGGGAAGATACTATCGTAGAAGGCGAAGAGATCATAAGAGAGTGTCCAGTGATAGAAGGAAAGCAATCGTTTTTTGCTCTTGGAATTGATGTGAAATGTGGAAGTCCCTTATTAGAATTAAAAAATCATTTGAGGTCGCATGGTATGTTTGATGTGCAACTAGATGCTTTTGTACAAGAGAGTAAATATCGGGAAGATCTCTGTAGTATTTGTAATGGGACCGTAGTATGTGATCGAGAAGAAGGTCTTCGTCTTTCCTTTCCAAAGCAAAGTTATGACTATGTGATTTTAGGGAAGCCATTAAACTCTTATAATGAACCATGGGTAATGTTAGAAGATAGTATGGAGCGAGTGAGAGAAGGGGGATACTTAATAGTTTCATTAGAAAATGCATTTAGCTATTTAGAATTTTTTCACATACTGGGGCGCAGAGAAATTTATCGAAGAGATTTTGTATACCCGATTCCATATGAAGAATGTCAAAAACAAATCGAACAATATGGAACTTTAGTTTCTTCTAAGATGCACTTTTTTACACTACCAAAAGACGAAGAAAATATTGTTCGCAATGTTTGGGAAAAAACAAATGGTATACAATCAGATCCTATGAATTTTTGTCATCTTATGACGAAAAAGTATCTTTTTATTGTACAAAAACAAGACAAGAGGTGAACGAGTAGTGGTAATACAATCGATACAGAGAACAAATGGAGATATTGAACAAACGAATCAAGTAACGTCACTTAGACAAAGAGAAAATATCACTTCTTTTGAGCAGGTATTAAAAGAAAAGAGTAGTGGCACAGGCAAAGGGACATTGGATGATTATTTTCAAGAAGCCTCAGAAACCTATGGTGTTCCTCTATCCTTATTAAAAGCGGTTGCAAAAGCGGAATCAGATTTTAATCCCAATGTGGTTTCTAGTGCAGGAGCGGTTGGCATTATGCAACTCATGCCAGCCACAGCAAAAGAACTAGGTGTTCAAAATATTTATGATGTAAAAGAGAATATTATGGGTGGAGCAAAGGAATTAAGCGGCCTTCTAAAGAGGTATGATGGGGATTTAACATTGACACTAGCTGGATATAACGCTGGCATTGGAAATGTTCAAAAGTATGGAGGAGTGCCACCCTTTCAAGAGACACAAAATTATATAAAAAAAATCACTTCTTATCTAGGCGAGGAAATAGAAATTCCAACGAGTCGGAACCAAGTGAATGTGGAATATGCAGAGCAAGAAAGCCAAGTGTTAGAAGGAAATCCGTTAACAGTAGAAGAGCAAAATCAATTTGGTGAGAAAACGAGTCTATCGGAAAAAGAATTGTTCCAGTATTATGTGGAAACTATGAAGTATCAAATACAAGCATCGTTCTATCAAAAAATTTCTCTTACAGAAGAAGAAAATTTGTAATAAATATGAAAATAAGTTAATAAAGTG
>UQVN01000065.1 GCA_900544525.1 uncultured Eubacteriales bacterium | reverse complement strand
CAATAATTTGAAAAAAAAAAAAAAAAAAAAAAGCGCCCCTGCCAATAACCACAAAAAAACGGCTAGCATCTCACTCACTCCTCTCTAATTTGGTTTCGAATGCTCCTTCTAATTTTCTAATAATAAAAAACTTACACATTTAGTTTCTTATCCCTTTAGAAGTTTTCTTTTATTTTACTATACTTCCACTCAGAATACAATTCTTATTCAAATATTATAATAATTCCTCTTTTTCCCCCTTTTTACTATTTTTTTATTTTCTCTTGTAACCTTTTCACTTTTTTGTTGTAATGATTAATAAAGAGAAAAAGATGGCACTTTTTTGAGGGGAGATGAAAATTTGAAAGACTATGATGATTCCGATTTAATAAAACTATATGAACAAAGAGAGGAAGAAGCGCTACAAAAAACCGCACAAAAATATGGAAATTATTGTTATGAAATCGCTTATCAGATTTTAAAGCGAAAAGAAGACTGCGAAGAAATTTTAAACGATACTTACTTTGCTACATGGAACTCCATTCCGCCGAATAAACCAGTTTCTCTTAAATACTATTTAGGAAAAATATGCCGTAACTTATCCATTAATCGCTATCACACTTACCATCGACAAAAAAGGCTTGGCTCTCAGTATGAGCTGGCTTTAGAGGAGATAAGTCATTGTATTCCAACGGGAAATTCACTGGATACTCAAATAGAATATAAAGAATTACTCTCTTCCATTGAGCATTTCTTACATACATTAAAAAAAGAGGACGCCAGTTTATTTCTTTTACGATACTTTTATTTTAAATCCATAGAAGAGCTCTCTCACCTCTTTTCTACACGAAAAGGTACGATTAAAGTGAGACTTCATCGCATTCGAAAACAATTAAAACTATATTTAGAGAAGGAGGGAATTGTACTATGAACCAAAAGAAACGACGAAAAAACGAAGAGAAACAAAAAAAAGCGGAAGCATTGCTAACTTCTCTTAGTGAAATCGATCCCACTTTATTAGAAGAAACGGAACAAATAATAAAAAAGCTAGAAAATACCGTTTCTTCCAAAGGAAAACTGACAAAAAGAAAAAAACGTTCCTTTTCCTTCTTAGCCTTTGCCACTTGTATTCTTCTTTTGCTTCCTCTTTCTCTTCCTTTCCTTTTAAAGACAACTACATTGTTTTCGTTTGAATCAGAATCAATCCAACAAGCAAATCAATCAACGGATACAAAAAAGACAGAAAGTTCCACAAAAGGCGACACAGACTCTCAAAAAAATACAAACGAAAAAACAGAAGCACTTTCAAAAGAGAAACCTGCTACATTTGTCTTTCATTCCTCTTCTTATCGAGAGGCAACCACAAAAGAGGAAAAACAACTTGGATTTTCCAAAAATGTGACACACGATGACTGTTCTGAGCAAATAGGAGTTATTGCACAGGAAGAAAGTCTATCCGACACTATTTTAGGTGACTTTGTCTCTGATCTCCAACAAGAAGAGCTCACTCTTTATACAACGAAGCTTTATCCAAATGACACTTCTATTTTAATTGTAAAATCGAAAAACTCCTATTCTCTTTTTTTAAAAGAGAATAGATAAGAAAGGAGTTATTTTTATGAAACAACACGAAACAAAAGGGAAAAAGAAAAAGATCGCTTATCCTATCTCCTTCCTCTTATTTTTATTATTCATCGCTTTCTTTTACTTTCTATACGATCAAATGGTAAAAAATACCGCTGCCATTTGTTATACGACCCCACCCCAAACGACAGCTACGGACATTTCTCCTAAAATGTCCACCCAATCGGAGACTGCCAACAAAGAAGGAGCTTATAAAATGGATCTCTTAATCGTAAAAGACTATAAGACCTCTCTTTTTGTCCTTCCTCTTCAGAGTGAAGAATACCAAACACCTCTCCTTCTCACTGTTCCCGATTCTTTTGCCAAACAATCCGTTGTAAAAGAAGGAAAAACAGCTACCATCTCTTGGAATGGAAATGTTTTAGAAACATATCCTGCCAGAATTTCTGCAATGACAATTGAACTAAAGAAAGCAAGTAGCTCCCCTCTTTTTCTTTATGAAAAAGCGCTAGAAGAACTCATAGACACCGATAAAGGACTCAATACTTCGATCACACAGGCAGTCTTTTGTCTCGATGGCATTACAAACTTAACCGTCATGGAAAAAGAGGCTCTTGTCTATCTTGGTAGTAATCTTCTTGATGTACCAGCAAGGCAAGGAACTTTAAAACAGCTTGAAGACGAAAATCTAATACAAAATGGTACTTTTACCAATGGTATTTATATAGAAATCACAGGAGAAAATTTGAATCAATCTGGTAAGAAAGTCACATTTTCTATGGAAAAATACCGTTCTGGCGATGGGGCATATTTCCTTTTGGACTGTATTGGAACGTATAAAAAAGGAACTTGGAGTTATACCGTGGGAAGTCATGCTATCTCTTAACTCTATAGAACCATATAAAAAAAAGCTGTTTCACCGCTTTTTAACGGTGAAACAGCTTTTTTATGAAAAGTGTCCAACAACACTTTGTACTTTTTCTATTTTTATGCTTCTACTTCTTCTTTTCTTCTAAGTAACCAACCGATTTCTAATCCTTCTTCTAATTCTACGAAGATTTTTTGTTTTGAGTGTGGTGCACTTTCCATATCTCTTCCATCTTCATCAAGAATTCTCTTAACAACCACTTCTTTATTTCTTCCATCTGGAATCATCACTTCAATTGTTTCTCCAACAGAAAACTTATTTCTTTGTTCTAATTCATAAAGACCATCTTCATTGATTCCTTGGATCGTACCGATATAAGTATATTCTTTAATATAAGTGTTGTTATCATAGATCTGACTATTTTCGTCTGTTTTTCCAAAATAGAATCCTGTTGTAAACTGACGATACGTACATTTTGAAATCTCACTCTTATAATAATCCATATTTGCACGGTATTTTTCTTCAGATTCTAAATAATCGTCGATGGCTTTTCGATACGTTCTTGCTACTGTCGCTACATAAAGCGCTGTTTTCATTCTTCCTTCGATTTTAAAACTATCAACACCTGCTTCTACAAGTTCTGGAATGTGTTCGATCATATTTAAGTCTTTGGAGTTGAAAATATAAGTTCCTCGTTCATTTTCATAAACTGGCATATATTCTCCTGGACGTTTTTCTTCTACAATAGAATATTTCCAACGACAAGGATGAGTACAAGCACCGCGGTTTGCATCTCTACCTGTCATATAATTGCTTAAAAGACAACGACCAGAATGTGACATACACATAGCACCATGAATAAATGCTTCAATTTCCATATCGTCTGGAATATTGGCACGAATTTCTTTTAATTCTTCTAAAGAAAGCTCTCTTGCTGCCACAACACGTTTTGCTCCTAAGTTGTACCAGAACTGATATGTTTTATAGTTTGTACTATTTGCCTGTGTACTAATATGGATATCGATTTCTGGAATCACTTCTTTTGCGATGGCAAAAATACCTGCATCAGAAACAATAACTGCATCTGGTTGTAACTCTTTTAACTCTTTAAAATATTCATATACGCCGTCAATATCATAGTTATGAGCGGAAATATTGGCTGTAATAAATACTTTTACTCCATGTTCATGAGCATAGCGGATTCCTTCTTTCATATCATCATGAGAGAAATTTTTTGCTTTGGCACGAAGTCCAAACATCTCTCCACCAATATAAATTGCATCTGCCCCATAAGTAACACCTGTTTTTAATACTTCTAAACTACTTGCGGGGATTAATAATTCTATTTCTCTTCTCATTCTTACTCCTTTTTCTCTTGTTTCTAATCTTCTTTTTCCGTATTATCTTCCTCAACCGCTTTTTCTTGTACGGCCGTTTTTCCTTCTACTCGTGTGCTAATGGTTACACCATCGCCAACAGGAAGAATCGCGGTTTCTAGTCCTTCTATATTTTTGAGAGTATATAAATATTCTCTCATTCTACTATGGATCGTACGGTTTCTTCTTGTCACACCATATCTTGACTGTACCACATCTCCGTCTTGGAGAACGTTATCGGAAATTAAAAGCCCGTCCTTTGCTAATAATCGCATAATTTCAGGAAAAAAATGGATGTACTGCCCTTTTGCAGCATCCATAAAAATCATATCATAAGAAGGCTCTAATGTCTTTAAAATATCATTGGCATCGCCTTCTAACAACGTAATCTGTTTTTCCTTTCCTGCTCGCTTAAAGTTTTTCTTTGCCTCTACAATTCTTGGTTCATAATTTTCAATGGTTGTAATTGTAGCACCTTCTGGCAAATATTCGCTCATAAAAATAGAGGAAAATCCAACCGCTGCTCCTACTTCTAATACTCGCATCGGTTTTTTCATGCAAATAAGCACTTTTAATAATTCCTTTGTCTCTTTACGGATAATTGGGACATAGTTGGCAATCGCTTCTTTCTCGATTGTGGCAACTATGTCCCTATCATTGTGGTTCATCGAATTGATATAGGCGACGATTCTCTCATCCACTATCATTCTTCGAACCTCCTTATGGATTATCCTGATTCTCCGCCGAGAGAATGGATAAAATCTCATCTGTCTTCATAGCAGGCCCTACTTCATAAGTTCCTGCTTTTAACTCTTCATTATATTTTGAAAATCGATATCGCAAAATAAAGGCATAAGGATTCTCAATGACTCCTTCTTTCTTTAACGTTTCTGCAATACTTATAATAGAAGTATCCTCGTTCACTGTCACCGTAACGGTTGCCTTATTTTTTGGTTCATAAGCTTCATTGGCAAAAACCTGATAGGCAAAACCATAGGCGAACAAAAAGAGCTTAATTAATAAATAAAGAATCACCAAATTGATTGCCAGCCGAAAAACACTGCCAAAAACAGCTTTTAAAGTCTGACTCGCTTCTTGTTTTGCCATCTAAGTACCTCTTTACTATTCTTCCAAAAAACTATAATCTAAATCAATATTCTCGGCAATGATTTCTGATACATCACGGATCATTTTACAAACTTTTTGCTCCGCGATTAAATAATCCATTACCAATGGGTTCACAAGTTCTTCTTTATATTCTTCTCGAAGATTGCGTACTTCCTGCATAATATTACCAACATCTGGACGATTATGCAATAGAAAAGAACGTTTTCGATATTCATTCACTCGATGAAATAACGCTTGATCCTCTTCTAATTTTTTTTGTAATCTTCGATATTCCCTATAATCTTTTTGATTTCTCATTTCTCGGACGAGTGATTGAGTTTTATATGTGATTGTATCCATTGTTTCCTTTTATACCTCTGTAATAATTGGAAGGATCATAGGATTTCTCTTTGTGCGTTTCCATAAAAATTCACCAAGAGAATCTTTAATTGTATTTTTAATTTTGCCCCAATCGGTCACATTGCGATCAAGACATTCCATTAATGCTTCGCGTACAACCTGTCTTGCATCTTCCATCAATGTTTCAGACTCTCTTACATAGACAAATCCTCTTGAAACAATATCAGGTCCTGCTACAAGCTGGTTGCTGAATTTTTCTAATGTTACTACGATAATTAAAAGTCCATTTTGTGATAAATGCTGACGATCTCTAAGTACAATGTTTCCAACATCTCCAACTCCTAATCCATCTACAAAGACACCTTGTGCTGGCACTCTTCCTGCTTTTCTCGCAGATTCATTGGAAAGTTCTAATACATCACCAGAAGATAACATAAAGACATTATCTTTTGGAATTCCCATTGACATGGCAAGACCTGCATTTGTCTTTCTATGACGATATTCTCCATGAAGAGGAATCGCATACTTTGGCTTTGTAAGGGCATATACCAATTTAATTTCTTCTTGGCAAGCATGACCAGATACGTGAGTATCTTGGAAAATAACTTCTGCACCCTTCATATATAATTCATTGATAATTTTAGATACCGCTTTTTCATTTCCTGGAATCGGTGTAGAACTAAAAATGATCAAGTCGTTTGGCTGAATGGAAATTTTCTTATGCACAGATGCTGCCATACGAGAAAGAGCCGCCATTGTCTCTCCTTGGCTTCCAGTTGTAATTAAAACTAATTGTTCATCTGGATAATTTTTCATCTGTTCCACATCAATCAATGTATTTTCTGGAATTTCCATATAACCAAGTTCAACGGCTGTTCCGATGACATTGACCATACTTCTTCCTTCTACCACAACTTTTCTGCCATATTTATGGGCAGTTGCAATAATTTGATGCACACGATCTACGTTTGAGGCAAATGTGGCAATAATAATACGTCTTTTTACATGCTCTGCAAATAAACTATCAAATTTTCTTGCCACCACTTTTTCTGACATAGTATACCCTGGGCGTTCTGCATTGGTACTATCGGATAAAAGTGCTAATACCCCTTTTTTTCCGATCTCTGCAAAACGACTTAAATCCATAGTCTCTCCAAACAATGGTGTGTAATCGATTTTAAAGTCTCCTGTATGGACGATAATTCCCGCTGGAGAATAAATAGCAAGGGCTGCTGAATCCGCAATACTATGGTTGACACGAATAAATTCGATACGAAAACATCCAAGATTAATGGATTGTCCATGTCTTACTACTTTTCTTCTTGTCGTCTTCATAAGACCATGCTCTTTTAATTTATTTTCAATCAGTCCCATTGTAAGTTTTGTTGCATAAATTGGCATATTGAGTTCTCTTAACACATAAGGGATCGCACCAATATGATCTTCGTGACCGTGTGTGATGACAAGACCTTTTACTTTGTCCGCATTTTCTTTTAAATAAGCAATATCTGGAATGACTAAATCAATTCCTAACATCTCATCGTCAGGAAATGATAAACCGCAGTCTACCACAATAATACTATCTTCAAACTCGTAGGCTGTTATATTCATTCCGATTGCTTCTAAGCCCCCTAGCGGAATGACCTTTATTGATTTGTTATCCGTTTTCAAAATAATTCCTCCTGTTATTCTCATTCTGTTTTCCCATGTAGTCTTTACAATATCCGTACAATCTCACTTCATGGTCTCTCACTCGAAAGCCCAGTGTATCCTCAATTTTGCTATCTAACTGCTCTAACAAATCGTCTTCAAACATAAAACACACTCCCACCTTCAAGTATTTTCTCATCTTTTTTATAATTCAATATCGACATCTTCTAGTAATTCTTCAAAGATTTTTCCAAGAGCCTCTAATTCTCCATCTTCTTCTACAAATTCATAAGAAGCCAGCTCTTCTCCTTCTTTTGCAACAGTTTCTTTCATAATATAAACAGTCACATCGTCATCTTCTTCATCCAATGTATCCGCTACAAGCAGATAATTTAATCCATTTAACTTTGTTTGCTCTAATACATAAAGCTCTAACTCTTCTCCATCATCTGTTACAAATGGAATTACTTCTCTTTCTTCCATAACTTACCTCTTTTCTTTTTCTTATTATCTTTTTACTTTCTTTTATAAAAAGCCGACAAATGATTAGTCGGCATTTTTGTGTTCGTTTGCATGTGCATCTAAATAGCTTTGTAAAATAATGGCTGCAGCCATTTTATCAATCACTTCTTTGCGATTTTCTCTTCTTACACTGCTTTCCATAAGGATTCTTTCAGCCTCTACTGTTGTTAATCTCTCATCCCAAAGGACAACTGAAAGTCCTGTTCTTCTCATTAAATCCTCACGAAACTTCTCAGTAGCTTCTGCACGTTCTCCTGCTGTATTATTCATATTTTTTGGATATCCAAGTACAATAAGAGAAACTTCATTCTCATCAACAAGCTGTTCAATGCGAGCGAATGTCTGTCTTAATTTATTGGCTGATTTTCTCTCAATTGTCTCCACAGGCTGGGCTGTAATTAGCAAGGCATCGCTTAATGCTACTCCAACTGTTTTTGTCCCATAATCAAGGCCCATAATTCTCATATATGATTCTCCCCTATTTTCTTTCTTTTAATCTTGTATCAATATAATTTTCTAGAAGAGCTTCCATAATTTCGTCGCGTTCCACTTTCATAATTAAACTTCTTGCACTCTTATAGCTTGTAATATACGTTGGATCTCCAGACATAATGTACCCTACAATTTGATTTACTGGATTGTAGCCTTTTTCTGTTAACGCAGCATATACTTGTTTTAAAATATCATGTACATCTAACTTTTGTTCTGGTTCCACTTGTTGAAAATATTGTGTATGATTTAATTCCATATGATCACGTCCTTTATCACTTATAGTCTTATTCTAATATAAATTATCAGAAAACACAATAAACTATTTTATTTTTCCTCAAAAATTCTTGTTCCTGTTAGCATACCACTATTTAATCGACCTGTTAACGTTACGAGAACTTCTTCATTTTCTTTAAAGGAATCTCCTTCTACTGCTACTTTTTGATAACGCTTTGTATGGCCTACAAAATATTTTTTTCCTTCTTCTTCATAAGCCTCTTCTAGTAAAATCTCAACGTTTTCCCCTAAAAAACTATCCTCAAATTCTTTTTGATTTTTCGCAGACATCGCAAGAAGAAGTGCACTTCTCTTAGCTTTTACTGGATCCGCTACTTGATCCTTCATCTGGTCCGCTCTTGTTCCTTTTCTTCTAGAATATTTAAAAACATGCATTTCATAGAGATTAATTTCATCAAGATATGCATAGGTTTGTTCAAATTCCTCTTCTGTCTCCCCTGGAAATCCTACGATCACATCGGTTGTAAGAGCTGGACGATCAAATGCTTTTCTCAATATGTTACAACTTTCTTTGTACTCTTCGCATGTATAATGACGATTCATTCTCTTTAATGTTTCATCACAACCACTTTGTAAAGAAAGATGAAAATGTGGACAAAATTCTTCAATTTTCGTCAATTCTGTTGCAAACTCTTCCGTAATAATACGAGGTTCTAAAGAACCTAATCGAACACGTTTTATCCCTTCTATTTTAGCAACTTTTTGAATTAATTCAAGTAATTTGCTTTTCTCAATGCCATAAACAGCTTTTCTATGAAGTTCTTCTCCATCTTCTCTTAAATCAATTCCATAAGAACTTAAATGAATTCCTGTTAAAACCACTTCTTTATAGCCATTTTTTGCAAGAGATTCTACTTCCTTTAATACATCTTCCATTTTACGGCTTCTTACGCGACCTCTTGTATAAGGAATAATACAATAAGAGCAAAACTGATTGCAGCCATCTTGTACTTTAATATAAGCTCTTGTATGTTCACTGACCTCATTAATTGTCAATTCTTCATATTCTTCTGCATCATTGATATCAATGACTTCTTGTACCTTATGATTTGTTCTAAAATATTCATCAAGAATTGTTACAATATCTTTTTTCTTATTATTTCCAATGACAAGATCCACATATGGATCTTTTAAGAGTTCCTCTGCTGCTGATTGAACATAACAACCCATAGCAATAACAACACCTTCTGGGTTCATTTTCCTTGCGCGATGAAGCATTTGACGACTTTTTCTATCCGCCATATTCGTAACCGAACAAGTATTTACAAGATAGACATCTGCCTTATCATGAAATTCTACAATCTCATACCCAACAGCACTTAACAACTCCTGTACCGCATCGGTCTCATATTGATTTACCTTGCACCCAAGGGTCAATGTAGCGACTTTTCTTTTTTCTTCCATAATTAAAAATGTTCCTCCACTTCTATTATTTCTTTCTATTCATAAAACAATCTCTTTCCATTTTCAGTAAAAGAATTGTTCTTTTTTCTTATATTTTTGGCAACTTTTTATCTTGACTTTTTGAGCCTTCAACTGTAGTATGTATACAGTATAAATAAAGGTTCTATTAAAAATTTAGGAGGATTTTGAACATGAAAACAATTAAACTTTCTTTGGATAGCATTGAAAAAGTAAAAAATTTCGTTACTGAAATCAATAAATTCAACTCTGAATTCGATTTAGTTTCTGGTAGATATACAATCGATGCAAAATCTATTATGGGTATCTTCAGCTTAGATATCTCTAAACCAATTGATTTAAATATCCATGATGACAAGGATGTTGCTTCTGTTATGGAGAAACTCGCTCCTTATATTGTACAATAAATGATAAGAAACACGCTTTGCGAGCTATCTTTTATATCCTCACAGCGATGAAAAATACATTTTTTGTGTTTCTTCATTGCTCATGGACGGCATCTTTTGCTTGTGCCTTCTATACAAAACAAATTATGCTATTAAAATACCCTGCAAGTAAAATATCCTGCGGGGTATTTTTTCATATGATAGGAAATATAGATTTCCCATCATATGAAAAGGAACGGTACACAAACGATACCATTTCACACACTTTGTTTTCGTTTGCTTTTATCGTTCTCTCACTTGAATAATTTCTACTGTTTCAATGGCTTTTTTCATTAAATCATCAATGACATCTTTTAAGTTTTCTTCTGATTTTTTAATCACATTGATATTTGGTTTTGTTACAGGATGTTTTGCAACAAAGATAGTACAACAATCTTCAAATGGTAAAATCGAAGTTTCATAAGTGTCAATCTTTTCTGAAATATCAATAATTTCTTGTTTATCCATTCCGATACAAGGGCGGAATACTGGCATAGTACATACTTCATTTGTACAAGCAAGACTATGCATTGTTTGAGAAGCAACCTGTCCAATGCTCTCTCCTGTGATTAAAGCCAAATCTCCATTTTCTTTCGCTAAATGTTCTGCTATCTTCATCATATAGCGACGCATAATAATCGTCAACTCATCATGTGGACATTTTTCATAAATGGCTAACTGAATATCTGTAAAATTCACAATATGAAGGCGTACTGGACCAGAATATCTAGAAACAAGTCTTGCTAAATCCACTACTTTTTGTTTTGCACGTTCACTTGTATATGGAGGTGCATGGAAATAAGTGGCATCAATTCCAACTCCACGTTTTGCGATCATATAACCTGCCACTGGACTATCGATTCCACCAGATAATAACAACATGGCTCTTCCATTTGTTCCAACTGGCATTCCTCCTGGTCCTGGAATAATAGTAGAATAAATATACACTTTGGAACGAATTTCAATTGTTAAAAGCACATCTGGATTGTGAACATCTACTTTTGTCTCTGGGAAATGAAGTAAAATCTGTTCTCCCATATCCGCATTGATTTCATTTGAATTTTTTGGATACTGTTTATCCGCTCTTCTTGCATGGACTTTAAATGTAAAGTTTTTGTCTGCATAGTTTTCCTCTACATAATGGCATACAACTTCTTTTAAATGCTCCCACTCCTTATTTTCTTCAATCACAACAGGGCAAATACCTGTAATACCAAAGACACGTTTTAACGCGGTAACTGCTTCATCAAAATCGTATTCTCCATTGGCTTCTACAAAGACACGTCCAGATTCTTTTCTCACTTCAAAATCACCAACTGGTGCGATGGCATGACGAATCTGTTTCATAAGAGCGTCTTCGAACAGATAACGGTTTTTTCCTTTAATACCAATTTCTGCATATTTAATCAGAAATGCTTTAAATTCTATCATGTAAAATCTCCTTTTATCTCTGTTTTTCTTTTATTTTCTTTCGTATTTTTCTTATCTTCTTGTAAATCTTCGAAGCACAGGAACCAATTCTTTTAAACATTGAATGGCAAAGTCCACTTCTTCTTCCGTTGTAAAAATAGAAAGACTAAAACGCAACGTTGACTCCCAATGATTTTTATCAAGCCCAATGGCCTTTAATGTTCCACTAATGGCTGGGTGATTGGAAGAACAAGCGGAGCCTGAAGAAACATAAACACCTTTTTCCTCTAAGGCGTGTAAAAGAACTTCACTTCGCACTCCTGGAAAACTAATACTGATAATATGTGGTGCTTCTCCCGAATTATTTTTCACATTTTCGATTTCAGAAACACCTTTGATAAAACGTTCCTTTAATGTATTTAATTTTTCTATTTTTTCCTCATGGTTTTCATACATAAATTTTGATGCCAAAGACAATCCTGCAATTGCTGGAACATTTTCAGTTCCTGAACGCATTCCTTTTTGTTGTCCTCCACCAAAAAGAATTGGTTGAATTTTCGTTTTATCTTTGATATAGAGAAATCCGCTTCCTTTTGGCCCGTGAATTTTATGTCCACTCACCGACAATAAGTCAACTTTGGCTCTCTTTGGATAGACTTTCAGCTTTCCGTATGCTTGAATCGCGTCTACATGAAATACTATATCCTCTCGATAGCTTTTGATTATCTTTCCAATTTCTTCAATCGGCTGAATCGAACCAATTTCATTATTCACATACATAATAGAAACTAAAATTGTCTCATCCGTCAATGCTTCTTTTAACGCATCTAATTTTACAATTCCATGTTCATCCACTGGTAAGTATGTGATTTGAAATCCCTCTTTTTCTAAATGCATCAATGGCTCATAGACAGAGGCATGTTCGATTCTTGTTGTAATAATATGTTTTCCTCTTCTTTGATTGGCATAAGCGCTTCCAATCAATGCCATATTGTTGGATTCTGTACCACCAGAAGTAAATACGATTTCTTTTGGCTCTACTTTTAAAAATTTGGCAATGGTTTCCTTTGCCTCTTTGATATACTGCTCTGCTTCGACTCCTTTTTTATGCAAGGAAGATGGATTTCCAAAATCTTCTTCCATCACTTTTCCCATTAAATCTTTCACTTCTGGAAAGACAAAGGTTGTAGCCGCATTATCAAGATATGCTTCCATTTTCTTTTCTCCTGTATTATTCTTCTAATTCAAACATTAGAATACTCAATATTGCAAGCCCTGCTGTTTCCGTTCTCAAAATACGTTTTCCTAATGTCATAATTTCAAATCCTGCTTCTTTTGCCTGTTCGATTTCACTTTCATCAAAACCGCCTTCTGGCCCAATATAAATTCCGATACTCTTTACACCATGAAGCCCTTTTACAAGTTCCCTTGCATGAGAAATCCCTCTTGCATCTTCATAGGGAACGATACAACGCTCCATTGTTTTTCCATAATTTAATGCTTCTTTCCAACTCATTGGCATCAAAACAGTAGGAATGACACTTCTCTTTGCTTGTTTTGCTGCACTAAGGGCGATAGCATTAAATCGTTCTATCTTTTTATCTGCCTTCTTTGGTTCAATTTTTGCAATCGAACGTTTCATGGAAACAGGCACGATTTCACTCGCTCCAAGTTCTACTGCCTTTTGAATGATGAGTTCTAATTTATCAGACTTTGGAATTCCTTGAAATAGCGTGATTTTCACTGGTAATTCTTTACTCTCTTCCACTCTCTCTTTCACACAGGCGATCACTTGATCCTCTTCTAACTTATCAATTATACAATAATATTCCCTCTCCTGTCCATCACTAATTGCGATCTCTTCTCCAATTCTCATTCTTAATACATTTTTAATATGATTGACATCACTTCCTGTAATCACAATTTCTTGTTCACCAATTTGAGACGGTTCCACAAAAAAACGATACATATTTTCTTCTCCTATTGTTTCTTCTCAATTTTATTTCGAATCTCTTGCATACGAAAGTCCATACTGCTAATGGCATCTGCACATTCTTTTAACTCTCTTGAAATTTCCTCTGAATTTTCTATATCCTTTTTATATTTTAATTTATGTTCTAAACTTGCCCAAAAATCCATGGCTATCGTTCGTAACTGCACTTCTACTTTCATATATTTTTTCTGCTCTGCCAAAAAGATCGGCACTTCTAAAATTAAATGTAAACTTCGATATCCATTCTCTTTTGGATTTTTTATATAATCCTTTTTCTCCACGAGTTGAATATCATCTTGTTGGGTTAAAAGAGCTGCAATTGCGTAAATATCTTCTGGAAAAGAACATACAACACGAATTCCTGCAACATCAAATAAATTCTTCTCGATGTTCTCAACAGAAAGTGCATAGCCTTTTCTCTTCATTTTTTCTACGATGCTCAATGGTTCTTTTAGCCTTGACTCAATCGCTTCAAATGGATTTCTGCTATACTTTAATGTAAACTCTTTATTCAAAACTTTCAATCTGTTTTTTACTTCCATTAAAGCACACTCATATTGCATCATCAACTCTAAAAACGGTTTCGCTTTCTCTAAGATAATTTCTGGATGTTCAATATTTAAAATATCATTTATTTGAAAATTTTCAATC
>UQVN01000064.1 GCA_900544525.1 uncultured Eubacteriales bacterium | reverse complement strand
TTGAATATAATATAAAAAAAGAAGAATGGAATAAAAGATTGAATAGTCAAAAAATCGATAATCAATTGAACTTAGCTTTGGATTCTACAGAACAAGAAAGAGAAAAATCATTGGATCTGAATATAGGATTTGATCCACAAAATGGGAGATGGGATTTGATTGTAAAATATTCTGGAGATTTAACACCCATTGAACAAGACTTAGGAGCCAAGATCACATATTTAATGAACGGATATGCCATTGTGAATATTGAAGAGAATAAAATAGACGCTTTATCCAATATAACACAAGTAGAGTTTATTGAAAAGCCAAGAGGGTTAGTTTGGGAACAGTATCAAGAGTTGGTAGATTCTTGTATTACACCAGTGAGACGAGAACCTTATGGATTAAGTGGAAGGGGAGTCTTAATTGCCGTTATCGATTCTGGGATCGATTATACCCATCCAGAATTTCGAAATATCGATGGTAGTACGAGAATTGCGGCTATTTGGGATCAGACAATTCAAGGACAGCCTCCAGAGGGATATGGAAATGGAACTCTGTATCCAAGAGATTATATCGATGAAGCGTTAAAAATAGAAAATCCAGCAGAACGGTTAGAATTTTTGCCAACCGTTGACCTTTCAGGACATGGAACCCATGTGGCAGGAATCGCAGCAGGCAAAAGTGGAGTTGCGCCAGATGCAGAGTTGCTTGTTGTGAAATTAGGCACAAGTAAAGAGCGTTCCTTTCCAAGAACGACAGAATTAATGGAAGCAGTGAATTTTTGTGTTCAATTTGCGTTAGAGAAAAGTCAACCAATCGTTCTCAATTTGAGCTTTGGAAATAATTATGGTGGACACGATGGAAGCAGTTTATTGGAGACTTTCTTAGATGAAATGTCTTTTGTTGGACGAAATGTCATCGTATGTGGTTCAGGAAATGAAGGAGCCAGCAGTGGTCATGCAGGAGGAAATGTAAGAGAAAACGAAATACAACAAATTGAGTTTTCGATTTCTGACTATGAGCCTTCCATTAATATTCAATTATGGAAATCCTATAGTGATAGCTTTGGCATTTATTTAACAAGTCCTTCTAACGAGAGGATTGGACCAGTGGGTCAAGTGCTTGGAACACAGAGGTTTAACCTTGGAAATACGAGAGTTTTAATCTATTTTGGGGAGCCGGCTCCTTATAATCGAGATCAAGAAATTTATTTTGAATTTTTACCAATCAGAGACTATGTGGATTCTGGTATTTGGACAATTGAGCTATTGCCACAGAAAGTTGTAACAGGACGATATGACTTTTGGTTACCTGTTGCAGAAGCAACAGGAGGGAGAAGTCGTTTTTTATATCCCGATGAAAATATAACATTAACAATACCTTCGACTGCCAATAAGGTGATTACGGTTTCTGCTTATGATTCATCGTTAAATGGGATCGCCTATTTTAGTGGAAGAGGTTTTACAAGGAGAAATCAAATAAAACCAGATATTTGTGCACCAGGAGTCAATATTCGCTCAGCATCGCCAGGGGGAGGATATAGTGTTCGAAGTGGAACATCTATGGCAACGCCTTTTGTATCAGGCTCTGCTGCTTTATTAATGCAATATGGAATTATTGAAGGAAGGGACCCATATTTATATGGAGAAAAAATAAAGGCGTATTTGATACGCGGGGCAAAACAATTTCCGATTTTTGAGGAATATCCGAATCAAGTGTTAGGATATGGTGCTTTATGCCTTTTAGATTCTATGCCATAAAAGACAAGGAAAAGAAATTCCATTCAAAAATTTCATTAGGAATAGAAAAGAGAAAAAAAGTATGTTATGATGTTAAATAAGACTTTGTTCCTAAAAAAGAATTGCAAAAGAAAAGGAAAGTAGTTGAGAAGATGACAAGTGAAAAAAATACGAAAAATAATCAGAGGAAAATCAGTACAAAAAATAGTAGCGAGCGAACGAGAAGAACGACAAGCGAGCGAAGGAGAAGTACAAGAGAAGGCAGTGAGAGGGAAAGAAAAACGGTACGAGAAAGAACTGGGAGAAGCACCGTGAGTACCAGAGAAAAAGGGAGTAGAAAATCTTCCACTTCTAGTAGACAAAGCACAAGAAATACAAGGACGAAAAATGGAAGTCGAAGAATTGAAACTAGCAATAAATGGAAGAAGAAAAAACAAAAAAGAAGGCTTACTATTACAGGTATTATTGTAGCAATTTTACTCGTTGTCGTTGGGATTTTTCAATTTATGGATTATGAAAAAGAGTTAGGATTTCGAGAAAAAGGAATTGCACAGTTTCAAAAGGGGCAATATAAAGAGGCACAAGGATATTTTGAAGAAGCCCTTGAACATACAAATATCTTTGGAGGAACTGTGACGCAAGATGTTCGTTATTATTTAGCAGAGTCTTATTTTATGGATGAACAATATGATAAAGCATTAAACCTTTATCAGCAGATTAGTCGAAAAGAAAAAAATCAAGGATATGCCGAATGTTATATTGGCGCTGCCTATGCAAGGCTTGGAGATACTGAGAAAGCAAAAGCACAGTTTGAAAAAGGAATTTCTCTTGGAAATGAAGAAGGATATCATTATTTAAGCAGAATGTATTATGAATTAGGAGATTATGATAAGGCCATTGAAAATGAGCTCTCTTATATGGAAAAAAGAGAGCCAGACGGCACTTCCTATATGGTACTTGCAAAGAGCTATTGTAAAGCAGGACAATATAAAAAGGCGTTGCAAGCGATTGCCGACGGTATTGAACTTGATGATGGTCAAAAGCAGGAACTTTTATTTGAAGAAATCGTAATTTATGAACAAAAACTTGATTTTGATACCGCCTATAAAAAATGCTTAACGTATGTGGCAAATTATCCAGAGGATGAAACAGCAAAACAAGAATTAGAATTTTTGGAGACAAGATAATGGCACAATTGTATGAAATGGATGAAGAACAAGAAAAAGTGGTATTAGTCAGTGTCAATGAAGGAGAACTTTATGACGCAGAAGAGTCACTTGATGAATTAGAAGAATTAGTAGCGACAGCTGGAGCACAAGTTGTTGGAAGAATTATTCAAAATTTAGAGCATGCAAACCTTGCAACTTATGTTGGAAAAGGAAAATTAGAGGAAGTACAAATGATGTTGACAGCAACAGGAGCAACAGGAATTGTGTGTGACGATGAATTGTCACCAGCACAGATTAAAAACTTAGAAAATGCTCTTGATACAAAAATCATGGATCGTACTTTAATTATTTTAGATATTTTTGCAGGTAGGGCAAGAACAAAGGAAGGAAAGATTCAAGTAGAGCTTGCTCAATTAAAATATCGTTCTTCTCGCCTCATTGGGCTTGGCAATTCCCTTTCTCGTTTAGGAGGGGGAATTGGAACGAGAGGACCAGGAGAGAAGAAGTTAGAGATTGATCGTCGTTTAATTCGAGATCGAATCTCACAGTTAACAAAAGAGTTACAAGAAGTGAAGAAAAATCGTGATGTCCAAAGACAGTTAAGAAGCAAACAAAAAACACCAGTTATTTGTATTGCTGGATATACCAATGCAGGAAAATCGACTCTTTTAAATCGTCTTACAAAAGCTGGAGTATTAGAAGAGGATAAATTATTTGCCACATTGGATCCGACTACAAGAAATTTAAAATTACCAAAGGGACAAGAGATTTTGTTAACGGATACGGTTGGTTTTATTCGGAAACTTCCTCATCATTTAGTAGAAGCATTTCGTTCTACCCTTGAAGAAGCCAAATATAGCGATATGATACTTCATGTAGTGGATTGTTCCAATCCACAGATGGAAAAGCAGATGGAGGCTGTCTATGAGACATTTCATCAGTTAAAAATAGAAGATAAACCAATTATAACAGTCTTTAATAAAATTGATCGCTTGGAAAAAGAAACGATTTTAAAGGATCAAAGGGCGGATCATATTATTAAAATTTCGGCAAAAGAGGAATTAGGATTACAAAACCTATTAGAATTAATTGAAGAAATTTTAACATCAAAGCAAGTTTATATTGAAAAGACTTATGGATATGGAGACGCTGGTGTTATTCAGTTAATCCGAAAATATGGTCAATTATTAGAGGAAGAATATCGGGAAGACGGAATTTTTGTTCGCGCTTATGTTCCAAGGGAAATGGAAAATCAAGTGTGATGAGACATTATTATAGCAATTAAAACAGAATGAGATTATAAACAAAAAAACACTATATCTATATTGTATTTTATTTATACAATACAAGATATAGTGTTTTTCGTTGACTTATTATAAGCGATCTGATACAATGAATAAGAATCGTCAAGAGGATAATAATAAGACGAAATTCTAGATAGAGATAGAAAAGAAGGAGAGAAGCAAGTTAGTTTCTCTTAGGATGAGGCTGTGCCAAACAATTTTGCACAGCCCTTTGCTATCTTTACGATAGAAAATAACTAAAATTACGGAAAGGGAAGATGGTTATATGTTACAAGTATTAAAACGTGATGGGGAAGTTGCAGACTTTGATTTACGTAAGATTAATCTTGCAGTAAAAAAGGCTTTTGAAGCAACAGAAAAAGTTTATACAGAGGATATTTTAGATTTACTTGTCCTTCGGGTGACCGCAGATTTTCAAAGTCAGTTAAAGGAGGAAAAAATTTCTGTTGAGAGTATTCAAGATAGCGTGGAGCGGGTACTTGAGCAGACAGGCTATACGGATGTAGCCAAAGCCTATATTTTATATCGGAAGCAAAGAGAAAAAATTCGCAATATGAAATCCACTATTTTGGACTATAAAAATATTGTGGACAGTTATATTAAAGTTGCTGACTGGCGTGTGAAAGAAAATTCTACAGTTACTTATTCGGTAGGAGGGCTTATTTTAAGCAATTCAGGAGCGATTACTGCAAATTATTGGCTATCTGAGATTTATGATGAAGAAATCGCCAATGCCCATCGTAATGTAGATATCCATCTTCATGATTTATCTATGTTAACAGGATATTGTGCAGGATGGTCTTTAAAACAGTTAATTCAAGAAGGGCTTGGAGGAATTACAGGAAAAATTTCTTCTGCTCCTGCAAAGCACTTATCCGTACTTTGTAATCAGATGGTGAATTTTTTAGGAATTATGCAAAATGAGTGGGCAGGAGCGCAGGCATTTTCTTCTTTTGATACTTATTTAGCACCGTTTGTAAAAACAGATAAGTTAACGTATGAAGAAGTGAAAAAATGTATCGAGTCTTTTATTTATGGAGTGAATACACCAAGCCGTTGGGGAACACAGGCTCCATTTTCTAATATTACATTAGACTGGACTGTGCCAGAGGATATGGCAGAGCTTCCTGCAATTGTAGGAGGAAAAGAGCAAGATTTTTGCTATAAAGACTGTAAAAAAGAAATGGACATGGTCAATAAAGCTTTTATTGAGGTTATGATTGAAGGCGATTATAATGGTCGTGGTTTCCAATATCCAATTCCAACTTACTCTATTACAAAAGATTTTGACTGGTCTGATACAGAAAATAACCGTCTTTTATTTGAAATGACAAGCAAATATGGAACGCCATATTTTTCTAACTATATTAATAGTGATATGAAGCCAAGTGATGTAAGAAGTATGTGCTGCCGTTTGCGCTTAGATCTTCGTGAATTGCGCAAAAAAACGGGAGGTTTCTTTGGTTCAGGAGAATCTACGGGTTCTATTGGCGTTGTGACAATCAATCTTCCTAAAATTGCGTATACGACAAAAAGCGAAGCAGAATTTATGAAAAAGTTAGATCGTTTAATGGATATTTCTGCTCGTTCTTTACATATAAAACGTCAAGTGATTACAAAATTATTAGAAGAGGGACTTTATCCATATACGAAACGTTATCTTGGAAATTTTGATAATCATTTCTCTACGATTGGTCTTGTTGGAATGAATGAGGCTGGTTTAAATGCTTGTTGGTTAAAAGAAGATTTAACAAACAAAGAAACACAGCAGTTTGCAATTCGTGTGTTAAATCATATGAGAGAAAGACTTTCTGATTATCAAGAACAATATGGAGAATTGTTTAACTTAGAGGCAACTCCAGCAGAGTCTACCACCTATCGTTTTGCAAAACATGATAGAGAGTTATTCCCAAATATTATAACAGCAGGAGAAGAAGGAGAAACTCCATATTATACGAATAGTTCTCATTTACCAGTTGGGTATACAGAGGATATTTTTGAAGCACTTGATGTGCAAGATGAGTTACAAACGCTTTATACATCAGGAACCGTATTCCATGCATTTTTAGGGGAAAAATTACCAGATTGGAAGGCTGCTGCTAAGTTAGTACGAACAATCGCAGAAAACTACCGTTTGCCTTATTATACGCTTTCACCAACCTATTCTATTTGTAAAGAACATGGATATTTATCAGGAGAACATTTCACCTGTCCAAAATGTGGAAAACCAGCAGAAGTTTATAGTCGTATCACAGGATATTATCGTCCAGTACAAAACTGGAATGATGGAAAGACACAAGAATATCAAGATCGAAAACTTTATGATGTACAAGGTTTCAAAAAGAAAGCATTTCAAGAGGAAAAGGTGGAGCAATTAGGAGAAGTTCCTACGAAAATTGAAACTTGTCAGAGTGAAAGCCAAAAAGAGCAAATAGAGTTGAAATATTTATTCACAACAAAAACGTGCCCAAATTGTAAAGTAGCAAAGGAATTTTTAAGCGATGTGGATTATCAATTAATCGATGCGGAAGAACATTTTGATTTGGCAAAAGAATATGGTGTTATGCAAGCACCGACGTTAATTATTAAAAGAGGAGATCAGATAGAACGATATGTGAATACCTCTAATATTAAAAAATATGCAGAAATGAAAGAAGTATAAAGCTCATAAAAAATACCTTCGTAAGTGATGCAAATAAGTCACATACGGAGGTGTTTTTTTATAGGATTAGGAAAATTCGTTTCCTATCCTGTAAAAAAGCACCACGTGCAAGCGATTAGTAGCTTGCGTGTGGCAAAGCGTGCAATGCACATTTTGTTATAAATCAGAAATATAAAAATTTGCATTAAATAGAAGAAATACAAACAGAGGACATAGTTTTTTCATAAAGTTTACAAAAAGTTTACACAAATCTTTCGTAAAATAATTACAACCGAAAGATTTGAGAAAGGAGGAGAGACCATGGGAAAAATGCGCCATGAATTAAAGCATGTGATTCATACGGGTGATTATTTGGCGATAAAAAATCGATTAAAATGGATTATGAAATCGGATCAGCATGTGAATTCAAGTGGACAGTATAAAATTAGAAGTCTTTACTTTGATAATTATCGTGATAAAGCTTTAATTGAAAAGTTAAGTGGAATTAGTGAAAGAGAAAAGTTTCGTTTGCGATATTATAATGACGATTGTGAATTTGTCAATTTGGAAAAGAAAAGCAAAAAAAATCAACTTGGTACAAAAGCAAGTGCTCGCTTGACGAAAGAAGAATGTCAAAAAATTTTAGATGGCGATTGGGAATGGTTAAAGGACTCAAAGCATCCATTGTTAGTTGAATTTTATAGTAAACTTCATGGACAGCAACTAAGACCAAAGACCATTGTCGATTATATAAGAGAGCCTTATGTTTATTCCATTGGAAATGTAAGAATTACCTTTGATAGTCAAATACGAACAGGGCTTTATAGCAATGATTTTTTTCAAGCGGATATTCCTACAATAGCAGTATTTGAACCAGGGCTTTATGTAATGGAAGTAAAATTTGACGAATTTCTTCCTGATATGATAGAAGCTGCTATTCAAACAAATAATCGACAAAGTGGAGCTTTTTCAAAATATGCCGCTTGTAGAGCGTATGAATAACAAACAAAAAAATATAAAGTAAGAAAAAAGAGAAAGAAACAGGAGGTTAAAATGTCGTTTCAAGATATTTTTAAATCAGATTTTTATAACAATATTACATCATTTTCCTTATTGGATACAATGATTGCCTTAGTGTTAGCTCTTGTTATTGGGCTATTTATTTTTGTAATTTACCGTAAGAACTTTCAAGGGGTTATGTACTCGGAAACATTTGGAATTTCTTTAGTGGCCATGTGTATGATAACAACATTTATTATTTTAGCAGTAACATCAAATGTTGTGTTATCCCTTGGTATGGTAGGTGCGCTTTCCATCGTTCGTTTCCGTACAGCCATTAAAGAGCCGATGGATATTTGTTATATTTTTTGGGCAATTGGTGTTGGAATTGTAATTGGAGCAGGTATGATACCATTAGCTGTGATTGGAAGTATTTTAATTGGTATTATTTTATTAGTTTTAGTAAATCGAAAACATAATGATAATCCATATATTCTCGTTGTAACTTGTGCAAATGATGCAGCAGAACAAAGAATGTATGAAAAAATGGGACAATATGTGAAGAAACATATTGTAAAATCAAAAACCGTATCCAAAATGGGAATCGAATTGACTGTAGAAATCCGTTTAAAAGATATGACAACAGAATTTATCAATCAACTTGTTAATTTAGAAGGAGTCGAACAAGCAGTGCTTGTAAGTTATAATGGAGAGTATATGTCATAAGGAGTGACAATGAAACAGAAATTATTGACAAAAATAACAGTGATTTTAATGGTTTTTGCACTTGTATTCTCTTGTCTGTTAACGGTTGTTGTGAAAGGAAATGGAGTGCGCCCTGTTTCAAAAACTTATGAGACGACGTTGTTTCAAAAGAATCAAGTGTTAGAAGTAAATATTTTAATGGACGAAGAAGAGTGGCAGGAAATGCTTCAAAATGCAAACGATGAGACTTATGTTCCGTGTGATGTAGAAGTAAATGGTGTCACTTATAAAAATGTAGCAATTCGTCCAAAAGGAAATACAAGTCTTACACAGGTAACAAACGATCGATACAGTTTTAAAATTCAATTTGATAAATATCAAGAAGGTCAAACATGTGATGGTCTAGATCAGCTTGTGTTAAATAACAATTTTAGCGATGCTACTTATATGAAAGAGTATATTGCCTATGATATGTTCCAATATCTTGGAGTTGTAACACCTCTTTACACTTATGCAGATGTGAAAATCAATGGAGAAACTTATGGGCTTTATTTAGCTTTAGAAGGTGTGAAAGAATCGTTTGCCGAAAGAAATTATGGGGTAGCTCATGGAGAACTCTATAAACCAGAAAGCCAACAAGCTGGAATGGGTGGTGGTAAAAAAGATGGAAACCAACCAAATGGAATGAAAGCGCCAGAAGGAATGCCTAATATGCCAGAGGGTAATGATAAAGTATCAGAAGGAAATTCCGATAGAACAAATAGTAATGACAAAGCATCAGAAGAAGATTCTAATGGAACGGACGATATGAGTCAAGCACCAGAAAGAGCACCTAATATGGCAGGGGATACCAGTCAAGCGCCAGAAGGAGCACCTAATATGGCGGGGGATACTGGTCAAGCGCCAGAAGGAGCACCTGATATGCCAAGTGATGCTTTTAAGATAGGTAGTGATCCGCTTCAAGAGAATACGAACGAAGGGGAAACGAACAAGAGAGAGCAAGGATTTAAAATGGATAGAGAAGAAAGTAATTCTTCTGGAACCGATCTTGTGTATACCGATGATAACGTAGAAAGCTATAGCAGTATTTTTGATAGTGCAGTCTTTGATACAACGAAAGCACTTCAAAAGAAAGTAATCGAGGCTTTAAAGGGAATTGCAACTGGCGAAAATTTAGAGCAGTACATGACCGTAGAAGAAAATTTAAAATATTTTGCTGTAAATAGTTTTCTTGTAAACTATGATAGTTATACAGGGAATTTAAAGCATAATTATTATTTATATGAGCAAGATGGTAAATTGACGATGTTGCCATGGGATTTGAATTTAGCTTTTGCTGGATTTCAGAGTAATAATGCAAAAAGTGCTGTAAATGATCCGATTGACACTCCAGTATCTGGTACAACATTAGAACAAAGACCTATGCTTGGTCAGCTTTTATCCAATGAAACTTATTTGGAGCAGTATCATAATTATTTAGATCAATTAGTAAAAGGATATATTGAAAGTGGGCGCTATGAAGCGGTTATTACACAAATAAAACAACTGATTGATGGCTATGTAAAAGAAGATCCAACGGCATTTTATACTTATGATGAATTTACAGAGGCAGTAGAAAACTTAGAAGTTTTTTGTAAATTAAGAGGAGAAAGTGTTCGTGGACAGTTAGAAGGCACGATTCCTTCCACAGAAGAGGAACAACAAAAAGATGATTCAAGCTTTGTGGAAACAGGAGACTTGTCGATTACTGCAATGGGTACTATGGGTGGTGGACGACAGGATATGAAAATGACAGGAAACCATTCAGAAAGTTTCAAAGAAACAATGAATGTCACCACCAATAAGATAGAGCAAGGAACAAAAACAGAACAAGTTGGGCAGGCAAACCAAAGCGATCAGGTAGGTCAAGTTGGGCAAACGAGTCCAAGTGAACAGGTAAGCCAAGGAGACCAAGTAAGCCAAGGTGAACAGACAAATCAAAGCGGACAAGAAAATCAGGATGAACAAACGAACCAAGAACAATCGTTTAACAAAGAAGAGCAAGGGGCTGGTGGAATGCCAACTCAAAAAGAATTTGGACAAGAAAATTCCAATAATATGAGACAAAAGATGGATCCAAAAGAAATGGGACAATCCCCAAGCGGGCAGCAAGGGTCAGTTATTGTCTTAGCGATTTTAATTGTTGTTGCATTGCTTGGCTTATTGATTGTTAGAAAGTTTTCAAAACGCAAATTTCATATCTAAAGAAAAACACAAAAGACAAGAAAAGGTAAAAAGACTTTTCTTGTCTTTTTCTTATGGTATAAAATTTGGTATTAGATCTAGGAATTGTAAAATCATCATGGTATAATGAAAAAGTAAATTTCGTAAATATCGATTACATATGAGGAAAAATATTAAAATTAGAGAATAGGAAGAGTGGAGGAGAAAAGATGAGAAAGATGTGGAAAAAGGCAACCGCCCTATCAATGATTGCGGTTATGTTACTGAGTCAACCTGTTTATGCAGGATATCCTTATGTTGGAAATAAAGCTGAATACCAAGAAGCATATAAGTTAACAAAAGAAAAAGCAGCAGAAATTGCAAAACAGCTTTGTAGCATTTATGGAGAAGAAAGTGTACAATATGCGCTCATTGATAATGGTAAGATTGTGCTTGCTGATACGAGTGGTAGTTTTAGCAGAACAGAAAATAAAGCGTTAAAAAATGGAAATATTTATGGAATTGGTTCTATTAGTAAAATGTATGTCACAGCAGCTATTATGAAGTTATGTGATGAAGGAAAAGTGAAATTAGATGAGCCAGTGACAACTTATGTTAAAGATTTTAAAATGGCGGATAGTCGTTATAAAGATATTACCGTGCGGATGTTATTAAATCATTCTTCTGGACTTATGGGTTCTACTTTTAATGGTACGATACTTTTTGATGATTATAATGAAAATACAAATAAAGAATTGTTAGAAGAGTTAAAAACACAGAGATTAAAAGCGGATCCAGGCGCATTTTCTGTTTACTGTAATGATGGATTTACACTAGCAGAAATCGTTGTGGAACGAGTAACAGGAACGAGTTTTACTAATTATATTCGGACAAGCTTTTTGAATCCGTTAGAGACAAAAACAACAAAGACGCCAGCAGAGAATCCTTCTTATGCAAAAATGCCAAGAACGTATTATGGAACGTTAGAACAAGCATTGCCAAAAGAAATACTTAGTACAATTGGAGCTGGTGGTATTTATGCCAGTGCAGGCGATCTTTGTCGTTTTGCTACTGTATTTATGGATGAAAATAAGCAATTTTTATCAGATAGTGCAAAGCAAGAAACAATGGGAGAAGAATATAAAAAAGGACTGTGGCCAGATGATAAAGATGGCGGTTCTATTTCCTATGGACTTGGTTGGGACAATGTAAATGTGTATCCATTGAATCAATATGGAATCAAAGCCGTAGCAAAAGGTGGCGATAGTAATTTTTATCACAGCAGTTTAGTTGTCCTTCCAGAGGAAAATATGGCAGTAGCAGTTCTTTCCTCTGGAGGTGCGAGTACTTATAACCAGATGGCAGCAAGTCAGATCCTATTGACAGCATTACAAGAAAAAGGTATTATTAAGCAGATTAAACCTGATGTAACACCAAAAACTCCGATTAAGGCAGGAATGCCATCTTCTGTTATGGAATATGCAGGATACTATGGAGGTTCTGCTCTTTATAAAGTTGATATTGAGAGCAATGGAACTTTAACTTTTTCTTATGCTGGACTTGAAAATGTAATTCCAAGCACCAAAATGTATTATACAACCGATGGTGATTTTGCAACGGAAGATGGTAGTGTTCGCTTTCAATTTGTGAAAGAAGAAAATGGAAGATTGTATTTACAGCAAAGCGCCCTTGCTACACTACCAGCACTTGGACAGAGTACAGATGTTCAATATGTAGCAGAGAAATTAACAGAAAATAAAGTTAGTGACACTGTATGGAAAACATGGAAAGAAAGAGATGGGAAGAAATATTTTCTTGTAGATGAACCATATAATTCTGTCTATTATCTTTTAGGAGCTGTAGGTCAAATTTCATTGTTTGATCAATTACAAGGCTATGTCGGTGTTGATCAAATTCAAGATGTGGATTTAGCACAGGCAAATCTTCAGATTCCAGGAATGGGAGGAAGAGATTTAAGCGATGTTAAAGTATATACAAAAGATGATGCAGAGTACTTAAATATTGCAGGTAAAAACTATATTAGTGAAGATGCAATTGAAAAATTGCCAACAAAAGGTTTTACTGTAAAAGTAGATGATGAAAACAAGTGGTATCGAGTGAATAAAGCGGCAGGGAAAACGGTAACGATTCAGACTCCAAAGAATGGAGCTGTTGCATTATATGATAAAGATGGCGTTATGCTGAATTATTCTATAATAACTGGTGAGAAAAGGATGAAATTACCAAAAGATGCTATGCTTGTATTAATTGGAGAATCAGGTAGTAGCTTTAAATTGACATATGCAAAGACAAAATAAAGAAAGTGGGAAGTTTCAGTGAATGAGTTTTCATAGCTGTAGGAATTTTCATAGAGGGTTCGTTTTTGCAAAAGGAAAATAGATGTTGGAGGTTCCTATGTGGTTGGTTGAAAAAGTGATCAATAATAATGTTGTCAATGCGATTGATAAAAACAATAAAGAAGCAATACTAACTGGAAAGGGAATTGGATTTCAAAAGAAAAAAGGCGAATTAGTTGATCCTGAAAAAATTGAGAAAATTTTTCTACCAGATATGGACAAGCAATCCTATAAATTAGAAGAGATTTTTAAAGATACTCCAATTGAATTTATTAAGATTGTAACAGAGTGTATCGAATATGGAAAACAGTTCTTGAAAAAAGAATTAAACGCCAATTTATATATTACACTCATTGAACATTTGAATCTCGTTCTGCAAAGAGTGAAACAAGGGGCGGTTTTAAATAATCCAATGCTTTTTGATATGAAACATTTTTATCCACAAGAGTTTGCTGTAGCGGAATATACAAGAAATCGTATTAATCAGGTATTAGGAGTTCATTTGCCAATTGATGAAACAGGATTTTTAACAATGCATTTTTTAAATGCGGAAAATGAAAGCAATAGCACAGGGCAGATTATGAATACAACCCAATTTTTGCAAGATGTTTTGCGTATCATAGAAGAACAATATGAAATAAAATTAGATCCTGCTCTTTATGAATATGGTCGATTTGTTACACATTTAAAATATCTATCTCAAAAGATATTCGAAGGGATACGAGAAGAAGATGACGACGATGAATTTTATATTTCTGTACAAAAAAAACATAAAGAGGCATATGAATGTGTGAAAAAAATAGAGGCCTATATCAAGGAAGAATATGAATTTTTGATGTCCCAAGAGGAGAAGATGTATTTGACTGTGTATATAAAACGGATTCTTTTAAAAACTCAAAAAAGTTCTAAAAAAGTTATTGACGATCAAGAAAAAGAATGATATCATAAAGATACAGTTGAAGAAGAAAGCAATCATAATACAGGATTGTTACTGGTAAAGCAGGCAAGACCTAGATATGATGATGAGAGGTTAAACTATCATTATCGTTCTAGGTC
>UQVN01000063.1 GCA_900544525.1 uncultured Eubacteriales bacterium | reverse complement strand
AAGAAACCGCTATCTTCTATCATTTTTATACAGACTAAAAACAGCCTTTTCTACTTACATATCTTCCTCTATTTTCTAAAATCAGTTGGCCGTTTTCTACAACTAATTCACCATTTAATAAGACATGTTTTGCTTGCCCCTTTACTGAAATTCCCTCATATGGAGTGTAGTCTGTATTATAATGCTGATTTTCTTGATGAATCACATGAGAAACGCTTGGATCCCATACAACAATATCTGCATCACTTCCGACCATAATTGCCCCTTTTTGTGGATACATTCCATATTGTTTTGCTACATTTTCTGAACAAAGTTCACTAAATTGTTCTAAGGAAATTCTTCCTTCTTCGACACCATAAGTATAAAGAAGTTCTACTCGATTTTCTACACCTGGCATTCCTCCTGGAATTTTCGTAAAATCATCTTTTCCAAGTGTCTTTTGTCCCTCAAAATTAAAGCTACATTGATCGGTTGCGATTGTATCAACTTCTCCATTCTCAATTGCTTCCCAAAGTGCATCTATATCCTCTTGCTTTCTAAGAGGTGGAGAAATAATATATTTAGCTCCTTCATAATTTGGTAAGGAATACACTTCATCTGTAAATAACAAATATTGTGGACAAGTCTCTACAAACACTTTTTGACCTTCCGCTCTTGCTTTTCTAATTTCTTCTAACCCCAATTTTGTGCTCAAATGAACGACACATACTGGAACTCCTGCTTTTTTCCCTAATTCTAAATATTCTTTTACCGCTTTCGCTTCTGCTTGTGCTGGCTTAGAAATTGGATGTGCTGCTGGTGTATTATGGCCTAACTTCTTCTGCTCTTCAACACCTTCTTTGATCATTTTGTCATCTTCACAATGACATCCAACGAGACCTCTTACTTTTCCTGTCTCTCTTAAAATATCTAAGATCTCTTCATTATTTGTTCGAAGCGCATCGTACGCCATATAAACTTTAAAAGAGGTAACTCCAGCATCTGCCATATCTTTGATTTCTTTTTTTAAGGAATCATTCCATTCTGTAAAAGCCATATGATATGCATAATTACAAGAAGATTTTCCATCCGACATTTTATGCCAGTTTTCTAATCCCTCTTTTAAACTTTCTCCACGGAACGCTGTTGCAAAATCAATTACTGTTGTTGTTCCGCCAATAATAGCTGCCTTTGTACCATGATAAAAATCATCTGGTGATACGGTTGCACCTGTATCCAATTCAAAATGCGTATGTGGATCAATAAACCCTGCAAACACATAGCAACCAGAAGCATCAATGACTTCATCTGCACCAAACAAATTTTCTCCAATGGCTGTAATTTTATTATCTTCTATCATAATATCAGCTTGAAATTTTCTTTTTCCAGTTACAATTGTTCCGCCTTTAATTAACTTCATACACATCCTTCTTTCTAAATCTTTGTTAATTATTATACAAACAATATTCCAAATAGCCCTTGTATTTGAAACCGTATAGAACTATTTTTATTTTTTAATAAGATGAGAAACACATAAAAAGTGTTTCCCATCTCCAACTCTGAAAAGCTCACAAAGCTTACTTTTCATATTCACAGGCAGTCATCATAAACCTTAAAACGTAGCTTTTGACTGTCCTTTTTCATAAATGAAATTATCTTAATAAATAACTATAAGTATCAAACATTGCAAATACAATATTTTCTAAATCTTTTGGAAGTTTTGTTTCTGTAGCTCCTAACTCTGTATCAAATACTTCGCCAGCTAAACGAACACGGATCTTTTTATTCTCTTTATCAAGAACTGTAAATCCTTGGTTTTTGCTATCTTCAAAATCTGCCACATCATTAAAATATGTAAATTTGTCTAAGTATGGAGCACTGCTGTATGGGCAGAATGTTCTACAGTTACCACATTCATTACACATACCATCCATATGTACAATCTGTAACTTGCCATCTGCTGTACGAATAGAGATGTTAGCACGGTTTGGACATACATCTACACAGTTTTCACATACACAAGAACAGCTTAAGCAACGATTAGATTCTTTTTCTGGAGCTTCTGGCATTGCAAGAATACCTTTTTTGGCTCTGCAATCTTCTTCTTTATAATCATAACCTGCAATCGCTGGCTGAACTTTTGCTTTTTCTTCTGCTGCAATTGTAAGAGCAGCTCTTTGTGCATCTGCAATTGCTTCTACAACTGTTGCTGGTCCTCTTAAAGCATCACCAACTGCATAAACATTTTTCACGTTTGTTCCAAATACTTTTTTCGTAACAGTTACTCCATTTTCAGAGTATAATTCTGTATCAACCTTTTCACCAACAGCCGCAATAACTGTATCACAGTCAACAGTAATTAATTCATCTGTTGCAACTGGGGAACGTCTTCCTGATGCATCTGGTTCACCAAGTACCATTTTAACACAAACTAATTTTCCATCTTCTAATGATTTTGGAGCAGCTAATTCTAAGAATTCAACGCCATCTTCAATTGCAAATACTAATTCTTCTTCATCTGCAGGCATATATTTTTTCGTTCTTCTATAAACAATCGTTACTTTTTCAACACCTGGAAGACGTTTTGCAACTCTTGCTGTATCCATTGCTGTATTACCAGCACCAACTACAACTACATTTTTACCAACATTTACTGTCTCTGGATTTTTCTTACAAGCTTCTAAGAATTCAAGAACATCAATAGCTTCCCCTTTTTCTAATTCAACTGTACCTGGTTTCCAAGCACCTGTTGCAAATAAGAAGTATTCATATCCCTGTGCTTTTAATTCTTCAATAGAAGAAACTTCTGTATTTAATTTAACTTCTGCACCCATTCTTTCTACAAGCTGAACATCTCTATCGATGTCTTCTGAAGAAATACGGAATTCTGGAATAACGTGTTTTACAACTCCACCTAAAGAATCTCTCTTTTCAAAGATTGTTGATTTTACTCCATATCTTCCTAAGAAGTATGCAGCTGCCATACCAGCAGGACCACCACCGATAATTGCAACCTTTGCTTTTCCTTCTAATACAACTTGTGGAAGTTCTTCCATTAATTTATCATACGCATTTTTAGCCGCTACAAGTTTTGCTGCACGAATTTCAACAGATTCTTCATAGAAATTACGTGTACATTTTGTCATACATCTATGATTACAGATTGTACCTGTTACAAATGGTAATGGGTTCTTATCTGTGATCACTTTTAATGCTTCTAAATATTTTCCTTCTCCAACGTAAGCAACATAACTTGGAATATCTTGATGAATTGGACATCCTTCTGTACATGGAGCGATAAAGCAGTCTGTTAAAGGCACTTTATCTTCAATTTTACGTTCTGGAATTGGTTTAATTGGTTTTAAGTGATGTTTATCTGTTTTAGAAGACTCTGCTAATTCACTTAATTTCTGCACATCAGTTGCTTCGAATTTTTTATATTCCATTTTATCAAGAAGCTCTGCAACTTGTTTAAAACGATTATATCCACCAGTTTTTAATAAAGTAGTTGCCATTGTAATTGGCCATACATTGGATGCAAAAATTCTATCAATATTGAAGTAATCTGCACCACCAGAATAAGAAATACGAAGTTTTCCATTAAATTCTTTTGATAATTTATCTGCTAAAGAAATACTTAATGGGAATAATGCTTTACCAGACATATACATTTCGTCTGCTGCCATCACGTCTTTTGGATTGTTAACTGGGAATGTATTTGTGATTTTAACACCAAATTCTAATCCTCTTTCTTCACAAAGAGCCATTAAACGTTTAAACATTGGAATTGCATCTTCATATTGTAAATCATCTTTGAAATGGAAATCATCAAAATCCATGTAATCGTAACCCATTTCATCCATTGTTTTTCTTGCAAATTCATATCCAAGAAGAGTTGGGTTACATTTAATAAATGTATTTAATCCTTTTTCTGTAATTAAATATGTAGAAATCTTTTCGATTTCGCTTGGAGGACATCCATGTAATGTAGAAAGTGTAATAGAGTCACTAACAACTGGAGAAATAGATTCTACATATTCTGCATCTACGTTTTTAAAACGATTTAAGTTTGCTAATGCCCATGCTTTACATTCTTTAAAGATCTCTGTTTGGCTAGCATCTCTCATTCCTTCAATATAATTATCAACTTTTTCAGTTGTGATGCCGGCATAATCATAACCAACACTCATATTAAATACGAAGCCATTTGGATCACCAAAGCCAAATTCTTTTGCCAATAACTTACATGCAAACCAACCTTTTACATATTCTTCAAATGCCTCTGGTACAAATAATTCTGTTGACCATTCTGTATTATAACATTCATCTCTTGCATCAATACAAGGTTTCATAACACAAGCAGAAAGTTCATCACCATCCATAACCTGTACTGTTTTTACTTCAAAAAATCTAGCACCCGCTACATAAGAAGCGATAATATTTTGTGCTAACTGTGTTGCTGGTCCAGCAGCTGGTCCAACTGGTGTTTCTATTTTTTCTTTAAAGATTGGAAGAGTTTTTGATGGATTTGCTTTATAAAAGTGATTTACTCCAAAAATGCTTCCTTTCTGTTCTTTTTCTGTTAATACCCAGTTCATTAACTGGCCAAAAGGGATCAATCTCATTTTGTCACCCATGGTCGTTACCTCCTTAAATTTCTACTATTATATATACTCTGAAACTCACTTCATTCTCTCATTTACATGAAAAGCATCAACAATAACAAACACACGATGCAAGTTTATCACGAGTCATAGAAAAGCATAAATACTCCTTCATGATTCGTCACTTTTGTATAAACACGGAAAAAATAGGAGTAATAAGAAATACTCTTGCTCCCATTTTTTCTTTCTTATTTGCATTAAAAGCATAGTTCAAACAAAAATGCTTGCATAGCATGCTTTTCATTTTCTTTATCTTTTGCAAATATAAAAATAAACTAGCAATTACGTTCCTTCATTGATGTAAATAAAATTATGCGTTAATTTTGTTCCAGTAGTTTTTAGATACTTCGCGGATTTTTGCCATCATAGCTTTTTCATCTACATTTACGAATTCGCGATCTTTGTACACAACTTTACCATTGATCATTGTTGTAACAACAGATCTTCCTTGCATACCAAATAAAACATGAGAATTAATGTTAGACTCTGTCATCTCTGTATATGGATCGTAGTCTGTAACAATAATATCCGCATATGCACCTTCTTTAATAACACCTAATGGTTTTTCAAAATAGCGTGCTGCAATTTGTGGATTATTATCAAATAACATCTGAGCAGATTCTCCCCAAGCAACCGTTGGATTGCAAAGATTATGTTTGTGAATAATATTTGCAACTTTGAAAGATTCTGTCATATCATTTGTATAACCATCTGTTCCAAGCCCTACTAAAACACCTTTTTCTAACATTTTTAATACTGGGCCACAACCAACAGCATTTCCCATATTAGATTCTGGATTATGTACAACCATTGTATTTGTTTTTGCAAGAATTTCCATTTCTCTTTCATTGATATGGATGCAATGTCCTGCAATTGTTTTTTCACCAAGGATTCCCATATCGAATAGTCTTTCTACACAACGTTTATTGTACTTTTCTAAAGAATCATAAACATCTGCTAATCCTTCTGCTACATGAATATGATATCCGTATTCTTCTGGTTTATGTTCTGCACAGAATTCTAAAGTTTTATTGCTTAATGTGAATGGCGCATGCATTCCCATCATACCTTTTTGCATATCGGAGTCATCTTTTAATGTTGCCTTCATAAAAGCTTCATTTTCAAGAACAGACGCTCTCATTTTTTCTTCTCCATCGCGGTCAGAAACTTCATAACATAGGCAAGTACGAACACCTAAATCCTTTGCTACATCACTGATTGTAAATAAGCTATCTTGAATCTCTCCATAACTTGCATGGTGATCAAATACTGTTGTAACACCACATTTAATTCCTTCCATGTAAGTAGCATAGGCACTGTATTTATTTTCCACATTTGTTAAAAGGCGATCCATTCTCCACCATTGTCCTTCTAAGATGTCCATGAAGTTTTTTGGATTATGTCCTTTAATGGATAAACCTCTTGCAAAAGCACTATAGATGTGATTATGAGCATTGATAAAACCTGGCATAATTGTACCACCTTTTGCATCAATAAACTCTGCATCTGCGTATTTTGCCTTTAACTCCTTTGTTGTCCCAACTTCTTTAATTACATTTCCATCGACTGCTACGCATCCATCTTCATAAAGAGGATGGCTACTATCTCTTGTAATCAGTTTTCCATTTCCTACTAAAATCATAGTCCTGACTCCTTTTCCATTCTATATATTTCACTATCTTCTTACGAATTGATTAGTTAATCAATCTATATCTATGTTATATCATATTTGACGTAAAACTTCAATCATTATTTTAAATACTTTAGAACTTTTTTATAATCTCCCTATTAATAAGAAGATTTTTATTGTTCCTTTTTCATAACTAAAAATTTTTTAGCGAACCAAAAAAAAATTTTAAAAAGGGTATTGCATTTCTAAAAATTTATGGTATGATTGAGTTACAGAGCAGTTGATTAATCAGTCAAACAAATCATAAAACTGCTTACCGAAAGGAAGTGATACGCATGGGCTTGAACTTATCTTTTCTGGCTCAGATTGCAAAAGGTATCGCCAAACAATTCGGTGACAATTGTGAAGTCGTTATTCACGACCTTACGAAAAAAAATCTGGACGAATCCATCGTTTTTATTGAGAATGGACACGTTACAAACCGTAAACTGGGTGCTGGTCCTTCTCATGTAGTATTAAATGCCTTAAAAGGAGATTTAACAAAATTAGAAGATCATCTTGGCTATTTAACAAAAACAGCCGATGGAAGAATTTTAAAATCTTCTACTATATTTATAAGGAACGAATCAAACCCTTCCAAAATAGATGGCATTTTATCTATTAATTACGATATTACAGAACTTCTCTTGGTAGAAAAATCTGTCAAATCCATTATTACATCGGAAGCAGATCGTCTACCCTCTAAAGAACCTGAAAGGATTACGCAGAATGTCAGCGATTTGTTAGATGACTTATTAGAGCAGTCTGTTGCACTGGTTGGTAAGCCAGTAGCCTTAATGACCAAAGAAGATAAAGTCACGGCGATTCAGTTTTTGAATGATGCCGGAGCATTCCTTATTACAAAGTCCGGCGATAAAGTTTCCAATTATTTCGGAATTTCCAAATATACTTTATATAGTTATATTGGAGTCAATAAATGATTAACACTGAAATGTTTCATTATAATTAATATGGAGGTAATTACACATGGGTGAATTACAATGGGCAGTAAATAAGATGCCTAAAACAGATGACAAAAATCTTCCAGTGATGGCGTTATCTGAAGTGGAAAAAGCAAGAGAATTTCATAAAACAATTCCTGGTTACAAACCAACTCCTCTTGCAAAACTTTCTAACATGGCCGAATATTTAGGTCTTAATGAAGTTTATGTAAAAGACGAATCTTACCGTTTCGGACTTAATGCTTTCAAAGTATTAGGTGGTTCTTTTGCAATGGCTCGTTACATTGCACAGCAAACAGGAAGAGATGTTTCTGAATTAGACTTCGAAACTCTTACATCTGATAAACTTCGTGAAGAATTCGGTCAAGCAACATTCTTTACTGCTACAGATGGAAACCATGGCCGCGGGGTTGCTTGGGCTGCAAATCGTTTAAAACAAAAAGCAGTCGTATATATGCCAAAGGGTTCTACTGAAACAAGACTTAAAAATATTCAAGCAGAAGGCGCTACTGCTACTATCGAAGAAGTAAACTACGACGAATGTGTTCGTATGGCTGCTGCCGCTGCTGCAAAAACTCCAAACGGTGTTGTCGTTCAGGATACTGCTTGGGAAGGTTACGAAGAAATCCCATCTTGGATTATGCAAGGATATGGAACAATGGCATTAGAAGCAAGTGCTCAACTTGAAGAAAATGGCGTTGACCGTCCAACTCATGTATTTGTTCAAGCTGGTGTGGGTTCTTTAGCTGGTGCTGTTCAAGGATACTTCGCAAACAAATATCCAGATAACCCACCTACTGTTGTCGTTGTTGAAGCAGATGTTGCTGCTTGTCTCTACAAAGGTGCTGTATTAGGAAGTGGTGAAGAAGCAATCGTTGATGGCGATATGCAAACAATCATGGCAGGACTTGCTTGTGGAGAACCAAATACAACTTCTTGGGATATCTTAAAGAATCATGTTTCTGTATTTATCGCTGCATCCGATGGAATCGCTGCACAAGGTATGAGAATGTTAAGTGCACCAATTAAAGGAGATCCACAGGTTGTTTCTGGTGAATCAGGTGCTGCACCATTTGGAGCACTTGTTGCAATCATGAAAGATCCAAAATATGCTGACTTAAAAGCTCAGTTAAAATTAGATGAAAATTCTAAAGTACTTCTCTTCTCTACAGAAGGTGATACTGATCCAGACCGTTACAAAGAAATCGTTTGGGATGGAAAACAATATAATTAATGATTCATTTACATATAAAATAGATTAAATTAGCAAATGATTTTATTCATTTGACATATAAATGGAGGTATTTATCATGGATTTTAACAAAATTAACGAATTAGCTCAGGGATATTTACCAGCAATGACAAAATTCTTAAGAGATTTAGTTGCCATTCCTGGAGAAAGCTGCGATGAAGAAGGACATATCAATCGTATTGCTGAAGAAATGAGAGCTGTTGGATTTGACAAAGTTGTCATTGATGACATGGGTAACGTTTTAGGTTACATGGGAACTGGTGAAAAATTAATCGGATATGATGCACATATCGATACAGTAGGTATTGGTAACATCAATAACTGGACTTTCGATCCATATGAAGGTTATGAAAACGATGAAGAAATCGGTGGACGTGGAACATCTGACCAGATGGGTGGTATCGTTTCTGCTGTATACGGCGCAAAAATCATGAAAGACATGGGTCTTTTAAATGATAAATACCAAGTATTAGTAACTGGTACTGTTCAAGAAGAAGACTGTGATGGACTTTGCTGGCAATATATCATCAACGAAGACAAAGTAAAACCTGAATTTGTTGTATCTACAGAACCAACAGATGGTGGTATTTACCGTGGTCAACGTGGTCGTATGGAAATCAGAATCGACGTAAAAGGTGTTTCTTGCCATGGTTCTGCTCCAGAACGTGGAGACAATGCTATTTACAAAATGGCTGATATCCTTCAGGACGTACGTGCTCTTAACGAAAACGATGCTTCTGATGCAAACGAAGTAAAAGGTTTAGTTAAAATGTTAGATGAAAAATACAACCCAGAATGGAAAGAAGCAAACTTCTTAGGACGTGGTACTGTTACTACATCTGAAATCTTCTTCACATCTCCATCTCGTTGTGCAGTTGCTGACTCTTGCTCAGTTTCTTTAGACCGTCGTATGACAGCTGGTGAAACATGGGAAAGCTGCTTAGATGAAATCCGTGCACTTCCTTCTGTTCAAAAATATGGTGATGACGTAACAGTTTCTATGTATGAATACTCTCGTCCATCTTATAAAGGACTTACATATCCAATCGAATGTTACTTCCCAACATGGGTAATTCCAGAAGATCATCCAGTAACAGTTGCTTTAAATGAAGCATACAAAGGACTTTACGGAACAGAACGTGTTGGAAACGCAGAAACAGAAGCTATGAGAAAAGCTCGTCCACTTACAGATAAATGGACATTCTCTACAAACGGTGTATCTATCATGGGACGTAACGGAATCCCTTGCATCGGTTTCGGACCTGGTGCTGAAGCACAAGCTCATGCTCCAAACGAAAAAACTTTCAAAATTGACCTTGTAAGATGTGCTGCTGTTTACGCTGCTCTTCCTACAATGTACTGCAAATAATTAATCATTGCTTATATAAAAAATTAGCTGTTAAACAGCAAAGAAAAAAGAAAAACTGTAGGAGTCGGAGTTTTACTCCTCTCCTACTTATAAAAAAGGAGATATAAAACTATGTTAAAAACAAATGAATTTATTGAAAGACTTAACAAACTTGACTTCAAAGATATGTACAACAACGATTTCTTCTTAACATGGGAAAAATCAAGAGACGAATTAGAAGCTGTTTTTACAGTAGCTGATGCTCTTCGTGACTTAAGAGAAAACAACGTTTCTACAAAAATCTTCGATAGCGGTCTTGGAATTTCTTTATTCCGTGACAACTCTACTCGTACACGTTTCTCTTTCGCTTCTGCTTGTAACTTATTAGGTTTAGAAGTTCAAGACTTAGACGAAGGAAAATCTCAGGTAGCTCATGGTGAAACAGTTCGTGAAACAGCTAACATGGTATCTTTCATGGCTGACGTTATCGGTATCCGTGATGATATGTACATCGGAAAAGGTAATGCTTACATGCACGAATTCATGGAAGCTGTTCAACAAGGACACAAAGATGGTATCTTAGATCATGTTCCAACATTAGTTAACTTACAATGTGATATCGACCATCCAACACAGGCTATGGCTGATATGCTTCATGTAATCCATGAATTTGGCGGTGTTGAAAACTTAAAAGGTAAAAAAGTTGCTATGACATGGGCTTACTCTCCATCTTATGGAAAACCATTATCTGTACCTCAGGGTATCATCGGTCTCTTCACTCGTATGGGAATGGACGTTGTATTAGCTCATCCAGAAGGATACGATGTAATGGGTGAAGTTGAAGAAGTTGCTAAGAAAAACGCTGCTGAATCAGGCGGATCTTTCACAAAAACAAACAGCATGGAAGAAGCTTTCAAAGATGCTGATATCGTATATCCAAAGAGCTGGGCTCCATTCGCTGCTATGGAAAAACGTACTGAATTATACGGAAACGGAGACATGGATGGCGTTAATAAATTAGAAAAAGAATTATTAGCTCAAAACGCTGAACATAAAGATTGGGCTTGTACAGAAGAAATGATGAAATTAACAAAAGACGGAAAAGCATTATACATGCACTGTCTCCCAGCTGATATCACTGGTGTAAGCTGTGAAGAAGGTGAAGTTGACGCTTCTGTATTCGATCGTTACAGAATTCCATTATACAAAGAAGCTAGCTTCAAACCATACATCATCGCTGCTATGATCTTACTTTCTAAATGTGAAAATCCACAAGAAACATTAAGAACATTAGCTGAAGCTAAAAAAGATCGTAAAATGGACTAATTTTTATCCATTATCTTTGTAAAAAAATCTAATACTACTCTCTCAGCTCAGGTAAATAATACTTGAGCTGAGAAAAAAGAGTTGCAGGCTTTTATAGCCTTCTCTCTTTTTTTAACTATAGATTAATTAATCAATCTATAGAGAATGAATTCACTTATGAAATGGGGTAATTTGCATGAAAAAGCAAAAAATTGTTATCGCTCTTGGCGGTAATGCTTTAGGAAATAATCTTCCAGAACAGATGGTAGCTGTAAAAAGTACAGCGAAAGCAATCGTTGATTTAATCGAGGAAGGTCATCAGGTTGTTATCTCTCATGGTAATGGACCACAAGTTGGTATGATCAATATCGCTATGGCTGAATTAAGCCGTTTATATCCAAACTTTACTGTAGCTCCTATGTCTGTTTGTGTTGGTATGAGTCAGGGTTACATCGGATATGATTTACAAAACTCTATTCGTGCTGAATTATTAAATCGTGGATTAGAAATTCCTGTATCCACTATTATTACTCAGGTTGTTGTAGATGAAAACGATCCAGCTTTCTTAAACCCTACAAAACCTATCGGTCGTTTTATGACTTATGAAGAAGCTCAAGAACAAATTGCGAAAGGCAATAAAGTAATGGAAGATGCTGGTCGTGGATATCGTAAAGTTGTTGCTTCTCCAAAACCAGTTGATATTGTTGAAATTGACACAATTCGCGCTCTTTGTGACGCTGGACAAATTGTTGTTGCTTGCGGTGGCGGCGGTATCCCAGTTATGAGACAAGGAAATGAATTAAAAGGCGCTAGTGCAGTTATCGACAAAGACTTTGCAAGTGCTCTTATGGCTGAAAAATTAGACGCTGACTATTTAATTATCTTAACTGGAGTAGAAAAATGTGCTATCAACTTCGGAAAAGAAAATGAAAAATGGTTAGACAATATTTCTGTAGAAGAAGCTGCTCAATATATTAACGAAGGTCATTTCGCACCTGGTTCTATGCTTCCAAAAGTGCAAGCAGCAGTTCAGTTTGCTTCTTCTGCACCAGAAAGAAAAGCATTAATTACCCTTCTTGAAAAGGCAAAAGAAGGTATCCAAGGAAAAACTGGTACGGTAATTACAAAATAATTTTTGATTATTTTCAATAATCCTTTATTCCTCAACACTATCTCCTATGTTTTATATAATAAATATATTCCTAATAGTATAAATATAATTGTGATATAATATTAATAATAAAAAAGAAAGAGATTTATCCGCTCCATTCTTGCTCATGAGCTTGATAAATCCCTTTCTTTTATTTTTTATAAACGTGAAAAACTCATAAAAAGTGTTTCTCACGTTTCTTATACAACTCTTATGCCACTTATAATTGTTCTAAAATTGAATGACCAATCGTATTCTCTGGCATAGCAACATTAAAGTTATCTACAATCGTAGCTCCAATGACAGCAAATGTATTCTCTTCAGGTATTGCTCCACCTTCTTCCATTTTCTTTGAATATGCTAAAAATGGAACTTTCTCCCTTGTATGATCCGTTCCTGTATAAGTTGGATCGTTACCATGATCGGCAGTTAAAATAACAAGATCATCTTCATGTAATACTTGTAACAACTCTCCTAACTTCTCATCAAACTTCTCAATTTCTTTTCCATATCCAATTGGATTTCTTCTATGTCCCCAAAGCGCATCAAAATCAACTAAGTTTACGAAGCAGAGTCCTTCAAAATCCTTTTGAGCCATTTCAATAGTCTGCTCCATTCCATGAACCGAACTATTGGAATGATAAGCTTGTGTGATTCCTTCTCCATCAAAAATATCACTAATCTTTCCGATAGATATCACATCATATCCTGCATCTTTTAATACATTTAAGGCGGTTCTTCCATATGGTTTTAAGGCATAGTCATGGCGATTACTTGTACGCTTAAACTCTCCTTTTTTCTTTCCAATATAAGGTCTTGCAATTACACGTCCGACCTTCCATTCATCTTTTAAAGTAAGTTCTCTTGCAATCTCACAACAACGATAAAGCTCTTCTAACCCAAAAGTCTCTTCGTTACCACAGATCTGAAGCACGGAATCCGCTGAAGTATATACGATCATATTTCCTGTTGCAATTTCTTCTTCTGCCAATTCGTCTAAAATTTCTGTACCACTAGCACTCTTATTTCCAATTACTTTATGTCCTGTTCTCTTTTCCAATTCTTCAATTAACTCTTTTGGAAATCCCGTATCAGTAAATGTCTGAAAAGGTTGTTCAATCTTTAACCCCATCATCTCCCAATGCCCAGTCATAGTATCTTTTCCATTGCTCGCTTCTTCCAACTTTGTATATTTGGCCATTGGCTTTTCTACTCTTCCAATTTCTGAAACAGGATGGAGATTTCCTAACCCAAACTTTTGAAGATTTGGAACATAAAATCCCCCTTCTTTTTTCATAATCTGTCCAATATGTCCTAATGTGTCTACTCCAATATCTCCAAATCTTTTTGCATCTGGCATAGCACCAACGCCGAGAGAATCCAACACAATTGTAAAAATGCGTTTATATTTTTTTGCCATAGCTTCCTCCTAATCTTCTATATCTTTTATTGTATATCCTTTATTCTTCTATTTTCTTTTCTCTTACAATACTTCCATCTTTTTTTATAATAACTGATTGATCGCTATCATTTTTTCGATTCCATAAGAGAACCTTAATTTCTTCTCCATCTGATGATAACGTAAGAGCATCAACTTCTTCATTTTCTTCCGTTGTATATAATACTTCATCATAATAATTTTTAATCGCTTCATTTCCTTTTTGTTCTTTAAAATGAGGAGATGCGACTGCATAGACTAATGTTTCTTTTCTCCCTTTGATCCATTGAAACTCGATTCCATATTTTTCATCAGAAAATGTCTTTTGCTTTACATTATAAATACAAAAATAAGAGAGAGAGGGATCGATATGAGAAATAATTCCAAGCTCCACATCAGAAATCCATTCTAACTCCATTACAGCATTTACGCGTCCTTCTTTATCGTTCACTTGAATTGAAAATTCTTTTCCCGTCTTTTTATTTCCAATTTGTACAACCTTTGGATCTGTTTCATTCACATAGGAATAATATTCCCCTTCTTCTACTTGTACTGCATCTTTTGGTATCTGACTGATATTCGATTTTGTTTCTATCTGCTTCCCATTTTGTTTCGCACCATAAATATTACGATAACAAAATAATCCACTTCCAGCTAAGACAAAAACTGCTATGATAACTCCAACTCTCATTTTCTTTCTCATTCGAAATCCCTTCCAATCTTT
>UQVN01000062.1 GCA_900544525.1 uncultured Eubacteriales bacterium | reverse complement strand
AAATTTTTTCTTTGTCTATAAAAAAATAATTTTTTAAACATCTATATGTTTCTTCTATTTTATCTATAATAAAATAGTCATCATGTTTATTGTAACACCTTATATTCAAAAACACCAATGAATTTTTTGTTAATTTTATCTAATATCATTACAGATATTCCTTCATTTTCTCGTTATTATTTTCCTCTAAACGAATAAATTTTTCAGCAATCTTTTTTACACCTTCATCAATTTGCTCTGCTTGATTTAATATTTTTCGGGCTGTTATAACTCCCATATTTCCCCCTTGTATTAACATTTCTGCAATATGACTCATCGTATCATCTACCATAAGATTTAATTTTGTAGAACCTTTTAACATCATTTCTTTTAATTTTCCACTTTGCTCTAATTCTTCATTACTATCTCGAACCATTTGATTGATTTCTTCTTGCAATTCTTTTAAATCTTTTTGATGTCCGTTTAATTCTTTCAATACTTTTTCGTCTTTAATCTTAGGCAATATTTCGTCTAATGCCTCGATTCCCATTTGGCATCCTTCATATACTTCACTAAGAACTTGTATTTCTTGTCTTCTCATAAAATTGGCCACCTTTCCTATACATGTACATGTTTTTATGAAATTTTCCATTCTTAATCAGTATTTCCCATTTTTTTAAAATCATGTATCGCATCTATGTATAAAATCGAAAAAAAAAGAAATACTATAAGCAAATGCCATTGTAACTTTAAAACAATACAATTTCTATATTTTATAAAACCAAAGGAGAAACTTATGCCAAATCAAACAATCCCATTAAAAAACAGTTTAACAATGTATAACTTAATGCGTGCCTTTGCAGGAGAAAGTCAGGCGAGAAACCGCTATACTTTTGCAGCCAAAATCGCCCATGAAAAGAAATTACCAATTCTTGAAAACTTATTTAAACTCACGGCTGATCAAGAAAAAGCCCATGCGAAAGTTTTTTATGATTTTTTAAAAGACTGTACAGGAGAAAATATTGAAATTACAGGTTCTTATCCTGTGGACTATGGTTGTGATGTAGCATTTCAATTAGAAAAGGCTCATCATAACGAATATGAAGAATATGAAGATGTTTATCCAAAATTCGCTCAAATAGCAGAAGAAGAAGGTTTTTTACCAATCGCTCATGCTTTCCGAGAAATTGCAAAAGTTGAAAAAGTTCATGGTGATCGTTTTCACTATTACTTAGAATTACTAAAAAATGGCTCTCTTTTCAAAGCGGATACACAAACTACTTTTATCTGTACAAACTGTGGTTATCTATTTGAAGGAGAAACAGTTCCTACCCTCTGTCCTGTTTGTAAAGAAGAACAAGGCTACTTTATTCGTCTTTCTGAAGCTCCATTTCATTCTTAATTCTAATTTTAGATAGAAATTGGTATTATCGATGTTCATGGAACTTTCCTCTAAGTAAAAAAAAATCCAAAAACTATATTACCTCTTTTAATAGTTTTTGGATTTTTTTTATTTCTACCATTTTCTTTTTTTGAATTTTATTTTAGTTTGTTGTATTTTCTCGGCGCATAGCCAAAATTTTTCCATTTTCATTAATTTTCTTTTTGCTTAATGGATAAATAAATAACAATATAAGCGCTATTAAAATATAAGCAGCTCCCTGTCCTAATGTTGTAACGGAATATAAACTATGTTTTACTTGTTCTGACTGCACGTTAGCTGTTTCAATATAACCGATTGCTGTTAAAGCAAATCCACCTAAACCACCAGCTAATGCTTGTCCAAGTTTTCTTGCAAAAGAATATACACCATAGATTACACCGTCATCTCTCTTATGAGTACGAACTTCGCTGTCATCTAATACGTCTGCTAAAAATGCCCATATTGCCATTTGGAAATACATATAACCAATGGAACCAACAAATGTAATTGCTACATAAAGCCAAGGACTTTTTACAGGTAATAGACATAATAACACATAAATAACTCCCGTAAATCCGGTACCAACAACTGCTGTTTCTTTTTTACCAAATTTTACAGATAAAGAAACAATAAAAGGGGAGAGCCCAAGAGTAATCACTAACATCAATGAATTAAATGTAGATAATGCTCCAGGAGCTCTAAAGTAATCTGCATATAAATAAACATTTAAACTCTGTCCTAATGTTGTCGCAAAGACTAATGCAACTGCCGCTCCAATTAATGCAAACAATGCTCTGCTTGAAAAAAGAGTTTTTATAACACTTGTTTTCTCTTTTTCATTTTGTTTTTCTTTTGGCACAATTTTCACACGTTCTACTGTGAATTTGTAACAAATAATATAACAAATAACTGCACAGATAGAAAAAACACCAGCTAATTTTGTAAACATATCTTTTCGAACTACTTGGTTTCCATTGGCATCTGCATAATAAATTAACATTGGAACTGCTGCATTGATAACAGTACTTGCAATCTGAGCACCTACAGAACGCCAAGTTGATAAGGAAGCTCTATCCTTTGAATCAGAAGAAATAGAAGCTGCCATAGAACCATAGGGAATGTTAATAGCTGGATAGCAAATACCTCCCCAGAGCAAGTAGGTTGCAAACATATACACTACTTTTGCTCCAAGAGATGCGTGTTCAAGCCCTGATTGATACATCAAAAAGCTAGCTAATCCTACCGGTACACACATTCTACGAATCCACGAACGGAAACGGCCATCTTTTGCTGGTTTTACATTATCGACAATAACACCCATACCAATATCACAAAAACCAGAAACAATTCTTGTAATCAAAAACAATGTTCCAACAAGAGCTGCGCTAACTCCCAATATTTTCGTATAAAATACCATTAAATATCCACCAGCGAATAAAAACATAAAGTCATTCGCTACGTCGCCCATCATATAACCAAATTTATCTTTGATTCCGAAGGGTCTTGTATTTCCTTGTGCATTCATCATTCTTTTTCTCCTACATCTCTTTTGTATCATTCTAAAATTCAAGTTGCGTTAAAGAAAAAGGTAGTTTTATCTTTCTTAACGACTATACGCCACTTGTATACAAGTGTCAATAGTTTAACAATTTTTCGTTATTGTTCCCTAATTTTATTTTCTCTTTCATTTATTTTTAACTATCCATGCTCTTTCCCTAAATATTATATATATATTCTTTATATATTTTATCATTTTCATTATAAAATCTGCATTTTTTTATGATAATTCCTATTTTAAATTTTATTTTTTTATGAAATTTTTAAGGTATATTTCCCCTTTATTTCCATATTTTTGATGTATTTTTACTTGTATACAAGTAATTTTTTCAATTAAAAAACAACGGACTAGAAATTATGCTTGCAATTATTTACAAATGACTGCCCATATGAAAAAACAATGAAATCCCTTTCTCATCCTTTTGTTTAAACTTTAACGGAAAGATAGTGGTACCTTGCTTTGCTAGGAATCCTATCAAAAAACAAAGTTTGCGAAGCAAAATTATCTTCTTTGCGAGCTGCGCATCGCTCGCATGTAGTGCTTTTTTATTTCATAAGAAATCCATACTTTCATAAAGTAATGTACCAAGGTCTTTCCTATGAAATAAAAATAGAGCTGTCGAAAATAAATTTACGACAGCTCTTTGTAACTATTTTTATTCTTTTGTATCCTTTTCGTAGGCCATTCTTTTTAATTCATTATATTCTTCCATAGAAAGCATTACGATATTTTTTTTGTCTCCCCATGGCATAATATAGCGTTCCTGCTCTCTTACTACTTTATCAAAGAAGTTTTCCATATCACTTAAAAATTGTGGATAAGAAATAATTTTCATTTTCTTTCTATTTTTATTATTGAAAACTTATAAAAAATACTTTCATTTCTATCGCACTTTTTATAAAGTTACCTGTTTTCCAATAATACTCCTTTCTTTTATTTTCTTATATTTTATCAATGGGTAACTTACATCTGTTATTCCTCTGTTATCGGCATTCCATTGCTATCTTCTGTTTCTTCTACAATACTCAATGTTTCTCCATTCACAGAATATACGGTGTTTACAGCCTCACCTTCTGTGTACTCTAATGTCACCTTATCTCCTTCTTGATAACGGATAATAGAAAGGTTATCCGCCACAGATACATCATAAATAACATCAGAACCTTTTAACACTAAATAATAATGAGAATTTCCATCAACAACCGCCTCTGCCATTCGCTCAATCACACCTGTTACTTCCTTTAAGTTTTCTTGATTGACAGAACTTTCAATTCCATTTTCTTTCATCAGTGTCATATATTGTCTTTGACAAGCATCTACGGTATCTCCAATGGCAACTACTTGATATTTTTGGACATTCACCATAGCATATTTTTTCACAAGCCCCGCCCCATCTTTTAACGCAAGGAAATAGGTAGGTTCATTTCCAATATTTAAAAGTAATGGGAACGTAGCTTTATATCCTAAATGCTGTACTTGTCCTTCTGCTGATGACATAGCAGACACTTCTTTTGCTCCTGTCACAGCATAATATCTTGTTTCTTTTGTTCTCTGATTGATTAGAACAAAACCAACATTGGATTCATCTCCTGTTACGGAAGTAACACCTGTATAAACCCATACATCATCATCTAACGCAATATAATTATAACCTTCTGTTGTTTTTAAACAGTCCCTTTGTCCAAGCACACTATTTAAAAATCCATGCTTTAATGTTCCATAGTAATCATATAACCCAATCAACATATCTGGGGCATACACTCTATCCACCCACTGTGGCACATCTTCTACTGCATAATCAATGGTCTCTCCAGTAATGGCATTACAAAGAACAAGCCTTCCTACGGTTTCTCCACCAAATAAACCGATATTGAATTTCTTAACGGAACACGTCCACCAAGGCGTTCCCTCTTCATCCAACTCAAAACTAATATTATCAAAAATATAAGTCGGATATCGGAAGCGTAAATGACGATATAAGTTTCGATTAAAGTATTCATATGGAGAATATTTAATCGTACCATTTGTAAGTTTTACACACTCTGCTGTCTGTGTTGCCATATCAATTTTCATATAAGCTGGAATCCCATCGGATTGATTTGTCAACCATTTAATCGGACTGGCATAGCGAAGAGGTGCAACACGCACCGGCACATCGTTAAAATTAATCTGGGTATACGTATCACTCACTTCAAACTGAGAAGCAAAATCTACCATGCTACCCATTTTTCGATTTCCAATAATCGCTGCGGATTCGCTATCAAGAAGCGGAATTTTATCAAAAGATACTTGCTTAATATCTTCTGTAAATTCTCTTGTATCCACCGTCAAAAGCTGTTGGTATTTGTTGGCATTCACAATTGGTGATGAAAGAACCGAACCGATAATAAAAGCAGCAATAAGCAATCCAACCAAATACGTTCCGAACTTAAACTTTTTATCATGCTTTAAATCTACGGCTTTTTGTTTTTTTCGAACGGCATAAAGTGCTAGTAAAATTACAACTACGGCAATTAAAAATCCCCAGAATCCAGTAGAATGAATGTTAATTGCGGGAAGCGCTACATAGTAATAAATTCCTGCAATTACTAGCAAAACAAGGGCTATTATTGCCTTTTTTCCAATTTTTTTCATAAAGAAACCTCCTCTAACGTCTCTTTTCTAACCTATCAAACGATTCCTAATAAAATTACTTTTTATCGTTTCCATAAGTTCTTACTAGTAGTGTAGCATTTTATTGCAAAAAATTCTATTAAATTTATTGGAATATTTTTATCATATTCTTTCTTTTCCCTTAAGATAGCCGTAATTTTGTCCCCTTTGTATCTCTTTTATTTAATTTGACACGAGAAACTTGTAATCTTTTTTCTTTATAAAGAATTTCCTCTTGTCCTTGTCCTACCACAAGAATTGCTTGTTCCACTTCATCTCCTTCTGCTAATTTAATTCCTCGAACACCAATGGCCATCTTTTTCTTCTCTGGAATTTCCTCTACTAAAAAGCGTAAAAACACTCCTTTTTTTGTCTGTAAAATCAATTGTGGACATTCTTCTTTTACTTCTTCTACGAATACTACTTGATCTCCCTGTGCTAATTTTGTAGAAACGACTGCCTTTTTAGAAACTTGGAACTCAGAACCAGCAACAATCTTCACCATACCTTGTGCTGTTGTAAACAATAGTTTTTGTTGTTCTAAGTTTTTCGTCGCATTGACATATAAAATTCGTTCTTCCACACTATTGTAATTACATAAATTATCAATTGGTACTCCTTTATCACGGAATTTTCCATATGGAAGATCCATAATTTTTATTGAATGTAACATTCCTGTATCTGTAAAGACACAGAGACGATCCGTATTCATACAAGAAATAATATATTTATTCTCATTTTCCGCCGCCTCTTTATTTCGTTCATACGCAGATACATCGACCGTACGAATATATCCCAAACGATCCATCAATACAACAAGTGGTATTTCTTGAATTTTTTCTTCGTATACGACTTCTTCTCGATTTTCAACCACTGTTTTTCTTGGAGTTCCAAACTCCTTTTTAAATCCCTCTAATTCTTTCATAATAACAGAGCGCATTGTTTTCTCATTTGTTAAAATATCCTCATAACGTTCAATCTCTTTCACGGTCTTTTGATATTCTTTCTCTAAGGCTTCGATTTCTAATCCAATCAATCGATATAAACGCATTTCCAAAATTGCCGTTGCCTGTGCTTCTGTAAAATTTAAGCCCATAGCTTGTTTTTCTGATGTCTTCTTTTTAAACTGAATTCCTTCTGTTATCCCATCGACTAAACAAGCTTTTGCCTGTTTTAAATTTTTACTTCCGCGCAAAATTTCAATAATGAGATCGATAACATCATAAGCTTTCATCAATCCTTCTTGAATTTCTTTCTTTTTCTTTGCTTGCTGTAATAAAGTTGTATATTTTCTCTTTGTAATGGAATATTGAAATTTTGTAAAATGTTCAAAAAATGCTTTCAACCCTAACACTTCCGGTTTTCCGTCGGCAACCGTCAGCATATTAACGCCAAATGTATCTTCTAATTTCGTCTTTTTATAGAGCATATTTTCTATTTTATTGGCATCGGCATTTTTCTTTAATTCCAATACAATACGAATGCCATCTTTTCCACTTTGATTGGAAATATCAGAAATTTCCATAGCTGTTTTATTTTCAATTAACGATACCACATCGTTTAAAAACTTCCCAATTCCAGCGCCTACCATTGGATATGGAATTTCTGTAATTACAAGTGCTTCTTTACCACCTTTTAACTTTTCATGGATCACTCTTCCTCGAACGCGAATTTTCCCACTTCCTGTTTCATAAATGGCTTTCAAGTCATCTTTGTTGACGATAATTCCCCCTGTTGGAAAATCAGGTCCTTGCATCACTTCTAGCAACTGTTCGACCGTAACATTAGGATTTTTCAAATAAAGCTTTGCAGCATCAATAACCTCTGCTAAGTTATGAGGGGGAATACTTGTTGCCATACCAACTGCAATTCCATCCGCTCCATTGATCAATAAATTTGGGATACGAACTGGTAATACTTCTGGCTCTTCTTCATTTTGATCAAAGTTTGGCACAAAATCCACAACATCTTTATCAAGATCTGCCAAGAACGCCTCTTGGGTAATTTTTTGCAAACGAGCTTCTGTATAACGCATGGCAGCAGCTCCATCTCCTTCGATAGAACCAAAGTTTCCATGTCCTTCCACTAATGGCATTCCCTTTTTATACTCTTGGGACATTACCACCAATGATTCATAAATAGAACTATCTCCATGAGGATGAAAACGTCCCATCGTATCCCCTACGATACGAGCCGATTTACGAAATGGCTTATCATATTTTACCCCCAGTTGCATCATATCGTATAAGGTTCTTCGTTGTACAGGTTTTAGCCCATCTCGCACATCAGGCAACGCTCTTGCTACAATAACACTCATTGCATAATCAATATAAGATTTTTGCATGACTTCTGTATAGTCAGTTCTTAATATATTATCCATATCTCTTTCATTCCTTTATTCTCTCTGCTTTTTTTGCAAGTAATCTTTTTATAAATTGTACTTACTTTCCACTGATTTTTTTAATAGACAGTTATGCATCAACTTCTGCATCATCTGCATGTTCTTTAATAAAATTCCTTCTTGGTGGAACGTCATTTCCCATTAATAATTCGGTAATTTCGGATGCCATTTTTCCATCTTCAATTTCCACTTGTTTTAAATATCTTCTCTCTGGATCTAAAGTTGTCTCCCAAAGCTGTTCTGGGTTCATTTCTCCAAGACCTTTATATCGCTGTAACTCAAATGGACCTTTATGGGTTTTTCTATATTTTTCAAGTGCCTTATCATCGTATAGATATTCTTCTTTCCCTCGCTTTGGAGTCGCTTTATAAAGAGGTGGCATAGCGATATAAATATGCCCATTATAAATCAATTCTGGCATAAATCGATAAAATAAAGTGAGTAATAATGTACAAATATGTGCTCCATCCACATCGGCATCTGCCATAATAATAATTTTATGATAGCGAAGCTTTGTAATATCAAAATCATTTCCATATCCTTCCGAAAATCCACAACCAAAGGCATTAATCATGGATTTGATTTCTGCATTTGCAAGCACTTTATCGATGGTAGCCTTTTCTACATTTAAAATTTTCCCTCGGATTGGAAGGATGGCTTGGTATTTTCGATCTCTAGCACTTTTTGCACTTCCTCCTGCCGAATCCCCTTCTACGATAAAAATTTCACATTGAGAGGCATCACGACTTTCACAGTTGGCTAATTTTCCATTGGAATCAAAAGAATATTTTTGCTTGGAAATTAAGTTGGTTTTCGCCCTTTCTTCTGTCTTACGAATTTTTGCTGCTCGCTCTGCACAAGCAAGCACTTCTTTTAATTCTTCTAAATGTCGATCGAAATAAAGAGCTGTTTCTTCTCCAGTAATTTTACTGACAGCTCTTGAAGCATCTGGATTATCTAGCTTTGTCTTTGTCTGACCTTCAAATCTTGGATCGGGATGTTTAATCGAAACAATGGCAGTCATACCGTTTCGAATATCGGTTCCCGTAAAATTTGCATCTTTCTCTTTTAAAACTCCGATCTCCCTTGCGTAATTATTCATAATCGTTGTAAACTGAGTTTTAAAGCCTGTAATATGTAATCCACCTTCTGCATTGTAAATATTGTTACAAAAACCTAGCACATCTTCATGAAAATCATCGGTATATTGGAAGGCCACTTCCACAGTAATCTCTTCTGCTTCTCCCTTAAAATACACAGGTTCATGGATTGGTGTTTTATTTTTATTCATATCTTTCACAAATCCGATAATGCCATCTGGTTCATGATACTCAATCGATTCCACCTCTTCTTTTCTTCGATCTTCAAAGAAAATTGTGAGATTTGGGTTTAAATAAGCGGTTTCATGAAGACGGCTTTTAATTTCCTCTCCACTGAATTTTGTCTTCTCAAAAATCTCTGGATCCGGAATAAAATTCACCCATGTTCCTGTCTTTCTTGTCTTCCCAATCACAGGCAATAGTCCATCTACTAACTCTGTTGTTGGAACTCCCCTTGAATAACTATCTTGATGAATTGCTCCATCTCGGCTTACTCGCACTTCTAACTTAACGGAAAGAGCATTCACTACAGAAGAACCAACTCCATGAAGCCCTCCACTTGTTTTATAGGAAGCTCCATCAAACTTTCCACCTGCATGGAGTGTTGTAAAAATAAGACGCTCTGCTGAAATCCCTTTCTTATGCATTCCGACAGGAATTCCTCGTCCATTATCATTAATCGTAGCAGAACCATCTTTTTCTAAAAAAACTTCAATGCGATTACAAAATCCTTCTAAATGCTCATCCACTGCATTGTCTACAATTTCATATATTAAATGATTTAATCCCTTTCGTCCTGTACTTCCAATATACATTCCTGGACGTTTACGGACCGCTTCTAATCCTTCTAAGACAGAAATACTATCTGCATCATATTGTTTTCCCATAATAAAATCCTTTCTAGTCTTTCTATTTGTTGTTTCATCATAACACACTTTCCAAAATAGAACAAGTGTTTGTTATGAGAATATAAAAAATACTGCCCGCAACATTTCGAGCAGTATTTCTCAACACAATATGTTTATAAAACATCCATTACACCCATTGCTTCTTCTGAAATTTCTTCTTCCTGCTTTTTATCATCTAAAACTATTACAACGTCTTCTGTTTTTTCTTTATCATCTTCTCTTAGTATTCTTACTGTTGAACAAATAAGTAAGAATATTACTCCAATTAGCGGAACTGCTACGATAATCGACACTGTCTCAATCGCTTTTAAACCGCCAATAATCATCAATCCAATCGATAATGCACAAAAAATAAGTGACCATAAAATCCGATTCCAACGAGCCGGTTCTTCTTTTCTTCCAATGGATTTTGTTGTAGTTCCTGCTAGTACATAAGCACAAGAGTCAATGGTCGTAGCTAAATAAATAAAGCATAAAAGACAAATGACTATCATAACAATTTTTGAAAATGGGAGCGTTCTTAAGATGGCAATGATCGCTTGACTTTGTCCTTGACTTTCTAATATTGTAGCTACATCCACAATTTCATTTTCTTGAAGATACAAAGAATATCCACCAAATATCATAAAACTAGAACAACAACCAAGTGTTCCCCAAATGAGTTGCCCCCAAATTACATTTTTAATTGTTCTTCCTCTTGAAATCCGAGCTACAAACATTCCCATCATTGGCATAAAAGCAATCCACCAACCCCAATAAAAAATCGTCCATCGTTCTACAAAGGATTCACTTTTATAAGCTGGCATATACGTATTCATACGAATAAAATTTGATGCATAAAGTCCTAAGGAATTAATCTCTGATTTTATCATACTGACTGTTGGACCTGCAAAAAGAATAAAAAACATAACTGCAAATGCTAACCATACATTAAAAGTACTCAGATTTTTTAATCCTTTTTCTAACCCTAAATATAGAGTTCCTGTAAACAATAAAATCCAAATTCCTAAAACAACTATCTGTACCTGAAGTTCATACGCTTTTCCTATATTAAATACATCTCGAATTATATCAGAAACAACGGGTGTACCAATTCCAAGTGATGTACCAATCGAACCAATAATCCCAAATATTACAAAAATATCAATGAGATGTCCAAACCAACCATCAACTTTTTTTCCAAGTATTGGACGACAAGCGGTACTAATGCGCATTTTTTGCTCTTTTCGAACAAACATTGCATAGGCAACAGCTACAATGGCTGGATTATAAAAATTCCATGCACTCAGTCCCCAATGAAATTGTCCGTACATATGAGCATATTCATAAGCCTTTTGACTATATGGTTCAATAGAAAGAGGGGGATCCATTAAATAATAAAGTGGTTCTAAAAAACCCATGATAACAATACTTGCACCTACACCAGCAGTGAACATCATTGCAATCCAAGCAAAATTAGAATGTTCCGGCTTTTCTTCTGGTTTTCCAAATTTTACATTTGCATATTTGCTAAAAGTCAACCATAAAAGAAACCCAAAAGAAGTAAGACAAGTTACAATGTAAAGCCATCCTAATTTTTGTGTACAAAATGCATATAACAATTGGATCATATATGCGGATTGTTTTGGAAATAAATAAAGTGGTAAAATTAGTAATGTTACAACAATCAATGCTGGTATAAAAATACCCTTTTCTATATTTTGAAATTTTTTCATTGATATCCTCCCTCATTATTAATACTTTCCTACTCTATCGAAACCATCAAATCTTTTTTTCTTAGACTTCTTGATAGTTTATAATAACTGCATCCGCAATTCCTACACCTTTTCCTTCTTCATATACAAAAACAGGATTGATATCCAATTCCTTTAACTCATTTCTTTTTTCACTCGCATATCGGCTAATTGCTACCATCATGTCACATAATGCATCAATATCACAAGGCTTACTTCCTCTATATCCTTTTAACAATTGAAATGCTTTTAACGATTTAAGCATAGCCAAGGCTTCTTTTTTATTAAAAGGTGCTGGATATAGAACAACATCTTTAAATAATTCAACAAAAATGCCTCCTAGACCAACCATAACCATTGCTCCAAATTGCGGATCTTGATTAACACCAACAATCATCTCAACCCCTTTTTCTAACATAGGAGTCATTAATATTCCATTAACTTTTGCGGTGTTACAGTTTAAATTAATATTCTCCATAATTTCTTCATAGCTTTTTCTTACTGCTTCTTCTCCAAAGACATTTAATTTTACACCACCTACATCACTCTTATGTAAAATGTCGGCTGACTCAATTTTCATTGCCAACGGTTTTCCTTGTGTCTTTGAAAATGCCACTGCTTCTTCCACAGAAGTTACTATTTTTTCTTCTGCTATTGGTACACCATATTTTCGAAGTTCTAATTTACTTTCATGTTCTGACAAAGAATACGTTTCTCTTACCTTTCCTTCTCCACAACAAATTTCTAGTGTCTTTTCTTGCGGACAATAAGAAATAAAATCGGCTAAATATTTTAATAATTGAAATGCATATTTTGTCGGTGGTAAAATTGGCACTCCTATTTGAAATAATTTTTCTTGATACGTTGCATTTCTTGTATTTTCTGCAAATGGTATCATTGCAATCGGTTTACAGTCTTCCCCTTTCTCTTCAATCACTTTTTGAATTCCTCGATACATATAATGGATTGCAGGATCAGAAATTTCTTCTAACAATGTATAACCAACTAACACCATTCCTATATTTTCATCTTCCATGACCGTTTTAAGAGCTTGTGCATAAAGCGCTTCATCGTAAGAAAGGCTCGCTGTCATATCCAACGGATTGTTTGGTGTAGCATAATCTGGCAATTGGTCTCTTAAACGTGCCAACGTTTTCTCGGAAAAATCTGGATAAACAATACCATAAGAACTTCCCACATCTGCACAAATTCCTGTTTCCCCTCCGGATAAGTTCATAGAGGCAAATGTGGATTTTTCAGGCAATTTCTTTAATGTATCCAACATAAGTGACATTGCCATCATCTCTTCTAAATCTTCTACGCGGATCACTCCAAATTTTTTTAGAACCGCATCAAAAGAAGCATCCGAACCAGAAAGGCTTCCTGTATGAGAAGCAGCAATTGCTCCACCTTTTTCACTCTTACCTGCCTTTAAGACAACAATTGGTTTTCGAATATCTGCCGCTCTTTTCAACACTTTCACAAATTTCTTCGGATTTTTTACGCCTTCTATATATACGCTGACAACTTTTGTATCTTTATCCTCTACTAGAAATTCCATATAATCTTCCATCGTAATTACTTTTGCATTTCCCGCAGAAATATTATAGGAAAATCGCATTCCAAAACAATCCATTAAGGAGAGACAAAGCTGTCCACTTTGAGAAACAACACCAACGCTTCCTCGTCTATCTCTCTTTTCAGAAATAAACGCAAAGGCTTGAATTCCATCTACATAATTGACAAATCCTGCACAATTTGGCCCCATAATGGCAATGTTTAATTCCTTTGCTATTTTTATCAGCTCTTGTTCTTTTTGCCTTCCTTCTTCGGTCCCAACTTCCCCATATCCACTAGCAAAAACAACAGCTCCTCCACAACCTTTTTTTGCCCCTTCTTTTAAAAGTGGAATCACTGTCTTTTGAGAAGTGCAAATGATCATAAGATCAATAGTATCAGGAATTTCTGAAACAGAAGAATAACAAGGTACTTGAAACACTTGTTCCCTTGTCGGATGAACAAAATAAACGCGTCCCAATTGTTCTCGTTTTCGGTAGGAGAGAATGTTTCTACAAACATCTCCCCCAAAACCTTCTTTTTCACTAGCACCAACGACTGCAACTGACTTAGGTTTTAAAAGTTTTGTTAAATCCATAGCTACTTCCCTTCTGTACCTCTTCTATAACAAGCAACATTTTTATCATTATATTTCCCTTTTCCTTTTTTCTCAAAAAAAGATACTATGGCCTGCTCCATGTACTCTACTGTAAACAAATCACTATGCTTTGCCAATGCACCGAGCATGACTAAATTGGCTCCTTTTGGATTTTTCTCTTCTGCTGCAATTTCTGTAGCTGGCACTTTTACTACTGAAATATCTCTCCGATATTCTCTATCTTCTGGAACAATAGAAGAATTCACCAATAATAATCCCCCTGGTTTTAACCGTCTTTCAAATTTATCAATAGCTGGTGTATTCATCGTAAATAAAATATCGAGTTCGTCCGCAACTGGACTGGCAATTAATGTATCACTAATTTTCACAGTACAATTAGCGGTTCCTCCTCGCATTTCAGAACCATAAGATGGATAAAAAATCACTTGTTTTTGTTGTTCCATCCCTGCATTTGTCAACAACATTCCTGCTGTTAATACTCCTTGGCCACCAAAACCTGCACAAATAATTTCTTTTACCATGGTTATGCCCCCTTCTTTTCTTTAAATTCACCGACTGGGAAATATTGTTCCATTTCGTTTTTAATCCGTTCTATACTTTTTATCGGTGTCATATTTAAATTTGTTGGGCATGGTGACAATAATTCTACCAGACAAAATCCTTCGTTGTTCATATGTTTTT
>UQVN01000061.1 GCA_900544525.1 uncultured Eubacteriales bacterium | reverse complement strand
TAAGAATCTAGTAACCAATTATAGGTGGGGAGTATTATGAGAGATTATTTAAGAAAATACAGAATTTATTATATCATTATTTTATTATTGAGTATGTGCCTTTCTTTTGTTATATTGGCTTATACGAATCGGGGTGTCATCATCGTATTGCTCGGTCTTTTAGCCTTATTGATGATAGGAATTCTTCCTGCCACCACTATTTATGAAATGTTAAAAGAAGAGCATACGGAGAGTTGGAAAAAAGAAAAAAGATCTACAAAACCCACGAAAACACACCATTTTCGTGGGTAAACATTCAGTGAAATTCGTTTTGGAATTATACTCTTGAGAGGTATTCTCCTGTACGAGTATCGATTTTGATTGTATCTCCTTCATTTACAAATAAAGGAACATATACTGTTGCACCTGTTTCAACTGTACATGGTTTTGTAGCGCCAGTTGCTGTATCACCTTTTACACCTGGTTCACATTCTGTAATTAATAATTCTACGAATAATGGTGGTTCAACTGTAAAGATTTGTCCAGCATGAGCAACTGTTTTTACCATTTCATTTTCTTTTACAAATTTTAATGCATCGCCAATTGCATCTGCATTTAAAGCGATCTGATCGTATGTTTCAACGTCCATGAAATGATATAAGTCTCCATCTGTATATAAATACTGCATATCTTTTCTTTCGATATGAGCCTGAGGACATTTTTCAGTTGGGCGGAAAGTTTTTTCTACTACACCACCACTTTTAATGTTTCTTAATTTTGTACGAACAAACGCAGCACCTTTACCTGGTTTTACATGTTGGAATTCGATAATCTGATAAATGTTTCCTTCATATTCGATGGTAACACCATTTCTAAATTCACCTGCTGATATCATAAAGATATTCCTCCTTAAATAATCACTATTAGCTTATTATATTTTATACTAAAACCTCTGATTTTTCAACCATTTTTTTAGACATGCCTAAAATTTTTATTTTTTTCTCTCTGGATCGAACACTTTTTCTTTCACAATTTCCACTGGCATCGGCACTCCCATCCAAAGTTCAAAAGATTTTGCTCCTTGATACAAAAGCATATCAAGACCGTTATACGCAACTGCTCCTGCCTCTTTTGCAAACTTCATAAACTTTGTCTCTCTTGGGTCATAAACAACATCTGCTACAACTAAATCTCTATGGAAATAACTAGAATCTGGCAAAATACAAGTATCTTCATGAGGAGTCATTCCGAGGGAAGTTCCATTGATTAAAAACTGGCTTTCCTTTATTTCTCTTCTTAGTCTTTCCTCATCTTCTAAAGTTAATACCTTCACATTACAATTGGTAATTTGATTTAACTCTTCTGCTACTTGTTCCATCATACAAAAAGATTCGCCTTTTCGATTAAAAACCGTAATTTCTTTTACGCCGTCTAAGGCTCCTTGTGTTACAATGGAAACAGAAGCCCCACCCGCTCCCATAATCGTAACTTTCTTTCCAAGCATTTCATGACCATTGGCACGCATCGCCCAAAGAACCCCTGTTCCATCTGTCGTATCTCCTGTCAAAATACCATGATCATTGATAATCGTATTGACTGCACCTGAAATACGAGCGGATTCTGACAGATGATCGCAATACTCCAATGCCTTCTTTTTTAAAGGCATTGTCAAATTACAACCTCGAAATCCAAATAATTTCAAACCTTCTAACGCTTGTCCTACTTCTTCTTCCTTAATATCAAAAGCTAAGTATGTATAATCAAGCCCTAATGTTTGTAGAGCTAAATTATGCATCGCTGGAGATAAACTGTGCTGAATTGGTGTTCCAAGTACCGCCAATAAACCTGTCTTCCCTGTAATATTGATTCCCATTTTCAGTCCTTCTTTCTTATTTTCAACCGTTTTTCTGCTTTTATGCAGATTCGATTCCTTCTATCCAATTTCTTTTTTGAATCCTATTTCTTTCGTTTCTGATGTTTTTTGTATTCTTTTAAAACGATTTTCTCCAAATGACGTTTTAGCACAATCTGAATCTCTTCCTTTGGATGGATTGGCTGTACCAGAATACTTTTCATCCCTGCTCTTTTTGCACCAAATACATCCGTAAACACTTGATCTCCTACAAAGAGCGTATTGCTCGTATTCGTTCCCATCTTTTCCATTGCTTTTTGATACCCTGTAATAGAAGGCTTATTGGCTTTAAAAAGATAATGTTTTACACCAACGGCTTCTCCAAAACTTTTTACTCTTGGCTCTTTATTGTTGGACATTAAACAAACTTCATATCCGATTGTTTGAAGACGCAAAAACAATTGTTTTGCCCGTTCATCTGCTGGCGCTCCATGAGGAACAAGAGTGTTATCGATATCGAATAACACCCCTCGATATCCTTCCTCATAATATTGCTCAAATGGAATCTCATAAGTGGAACTTACATATTCATCTGGAAAAAATTTTTGAAACATAGACGACTCTCCTTATTCTTCTAATCCAAAGACTTCTTTTATTGTATCCTCCACTCGATAACAACGATATCGACTGACTTCTTTTACTCTATCCACTCCATTTTCCATGGCATAACTATTAGAAACGCTCTCTAGCATAGCAATATCATTTGCCTGATCACCAAATGCCATACATTCTTCTTTTGTAATATGAAGATGTTCCATCAGTGCACAAATCCCTGTTCCTTTATTGGCATTTGGTAATAACATATCAAGCCAAGCTAAACCAGAAGATGCTGGAAACACTCGACCGTTACACACTTTTTGAAAATGTTCTTCTATCTCTTTTGTAATTCCTTCTTTTCGATAAATGGAAAGCTTAATACAAGGTTCTTTGATTTCTAATAAATCTTTTACTACATGAACGTTGTTTTTTACAATATCTTTTAAATAATGAAAGAAGTCGTCATTGCCTTCTTCAATATAACAAGCATCTTTCGTTGAATACATAGCATCACAACCTTCATATTGTTGGATTTCTTTAATTAACTCCTCTTTCAAGGAATCTTCCATAGATACACAATCTAACACTTGATCTTGATACATAACAAGAGCTCCATTTTCACAAATATACCCAATATCATCTGCCACTTCATGAAACAAATGTCTAAGACTTGCATATTGTCTTCCACTAGCCGCTACAAAAAGAATTCCTTTTTCTTTTAATTTGCGTATTAACGTAAAAATTTCTGGTTCTAACACTTTAGAACCATTTTGTAATAACGTTCCATCTAAATCACTTGCTACTAATTTTATCATAATTTCAATCTCTTTCTCTTATTCTGATATTTTTCTTGAACTTTTTCTATTCGCTACTTGACTTATTGCCTTCCACGTAAATGAAAAGAATGTTATAAAATCTTATCAATTTTACAACATTCTTTTTCTTATGACTTATTATATAAAATTCATCGTATAAAATCAAGTTATGGTCTTGATTATCTTCTCATATAAATTTTCATCTTCTTTTAAAAAGCACGGCTCGTTAATTGGATAAATTTCATCTCCAATACAACCAATTCGCCCTTTGGGATTAGAAACTGGTGACTCAGAAATTCCTTTTCTAAGCATTTCAACCTTTGGATAAACAGCATTTTTACATCCCTCAATGAGAACATAGTCAAAGTCTGAAAACTGCTCAATAAAACTTTCTAAACTTCTCTTTTCCCTTTGTACACAAAGCCATTGTCCTTCTGAAAAAACGACACTTGCATTAGCGCCTGCTTTATAATGTAAAAAATTATCTTCGTTATACGATTGTAAATCAAATTCATGTCCATCGTGTTTAATAACCGCCACTTCATATCCAAACTGACTTAAATACGCTGTAAAACCTCGTACAAACGTAGTCTTCCCCGTGTTTTTCAATCCACATATTTGCAAAATATAAGGCTTTTTTTTCTCTCTCATCTTTTATCCTCAAAATCGTTTCTTCGCATTATAATACAAATGCTCGCTTTCTTATAAAAGCCAAACATTAATTTCTGCTGATTCACTAAGTGGCTCTTCACTAGCTGGAATTTCTGCTAATGCATTACAGCCTGCCATACTTTTTAAAGCATAAGAAGCGTGTAAGCCTTCTGGAATTTCAACTTCCTTTCCATTCCATTTTGCTCTTATAAAACGACTTTTATCTGCCGTCTTTTTAAATCCATTTTTTATCTTTCCTTTTACTGTATCAACTAACAATCGCTGATCTTTTGTTAAACAATATAGTACTCTTCTTGCAAGCACTTCAAATGTTACGCTAGAAGCAAATGGATTTCCCGATAACGAAATAATCGGACATTCATTTAGCATAGAAAAAATGGCAGGTGTCCCTGGTTTTAAAGCCACTTTCCAAAATACTTTTTTTGCATTGGCAAAAGTTAGAGCATCATGAAAAATATCTTTTTCTCCAACAGAAACTCCTCCTGTTGTAATAATAATATCATGGCACCCACTCATTTTTTCTAATGTAGTCGCCACTTCTTTTGGATCATCTGGTAAAAACTCGATGGTCTTCGCTCCATATCCTAATGTCAAAAGTCTTTGTTTTATGAGCATGGCATTGCTATCATAAATCTTTCCTTCTGGCAATGGCTTTCCTGGTTCCCATACTTCGTTTCCACTCACTAATACTGCTATTCTTGGCTTTTTATAAATTTCTATCTCCGTTCTTCCGATGCTAGATAAAAGAGCTAATGTAACATAGTCAAGAACGGTACCTTTTTCTAATAGTAGTTCCCCTTGCCCAAAATCTTCACCTTTTAAGCAAATATTGATTCTCTTTGGCCAAACTTTAACAGTGACTTTATTTTCCTCAACAATACAATGCTCTTGTTGAACAACAACTGCCCCGTTATCTGGAATCTTTGCCCCTGTCATAATTTTAAAGCATTGTTTTTGTTGGATTAATTGCGTTGCATTATCTCCCGCATATAAAGCACCTTGAATCGGAAACGGTTCTACACAGCCCATATCCTCTTTTCGAAAAACAAACCCATCCATTGCACTTTTTGAAAATGGTGGCTGTGGAAGCGGTGCATAAATGTCCTCCGCCAACCGATGCCCTAATCCAAATTCCACAGGACAAAGACAGGTCTCTTCTTTTTGTTTAATTTCTTCTTCAAATAATTCGAATGCTTCTTTTAATGTTACAAATGTTTTCATGTAAATCCCCCATTGTTTTTTATTAACTGTTCATACTCTTCCTCAAAATTAATATTTGTAAAACACTGAACATCAATGTTTATTTGATCTTGTGTTAAAATTTTTGAATTTTCATTATGAAAGAGTGATTTTAATCGATAATCTTTTTCTTTTATTTTTTCAGTCATTTCCTTCATCATTTCTCGTGTGTAAATTGCCCCTAATGTAAACCTTCTCTTATTTTCCTGAACGATGACACCTTTTGTTGGCTCAAAATAACTGCATAAAACTTGATAGACTTCCTTTGTCATAAATGGCATATCACACCCAATGACAAAAAATGCTTCATGGGAAGTCTGTGTAAAGGCCTGTAGAATTCCCTCCATAGGACCTCTATTTTCATTTTTGTCTATAATTAAGTTTACCCCTGAGATCTCAGGGGTATAAGAAGGACGGGTAGAAATATAACATTGTTCTTCTCGAAATTCATATAGAATTTTTTCTAAAAACGTCTGTTCTTGAATGAGCAATTCCGCTTTATTGCGATATCCCATTCGACTTCCCTGTCCTCCTGCTAATATTAATACTGGAATTTTCATCTTTACGCCTTCTTCATTAACATATAAATTCGTAACAATACAAAAAAGATAATTCCCGTTGTAAGATAAGTCTGAATTCCTGCTAATTCTTTTAAGAAAGCGCCTAACTCCAATCCTTGTGCAGTTAAATAAGCGGATACTCTTGTGGTTGCTACAATTCCAATTGCCATTGGGAACGTAAGCCCTGCATAAGTTGGCTTAAATTCAAACTCAAAAAACTTTGGTAACTTATAAATAATAAAAATCAAAGCACACAATACCGCAATATATAAATATCCTAATAAAATCTTATTTGGATTTTGACTAACACTTAAATAAGTCACGACACAAAGGGAACTTGGTGCTAGTACAATTGCTTGTGTATGATAAAAAGAATCTTTTATTGGAATAAATCGTAATCGATAAACCATAAATGGTATCAAAATCGTAAAAATACAAATTCCATAATAAACAATGCATTTTAACAATAATGGCTCATTCATACTTCCACCGACAACTACGGATACCATAATTCCATTGTATGTTACAAAATAGCTTGGAACAAAGGTATCAATATTGACACCTTTTAAAATATTTCGATAAGTAAAAATAACAATATGAACCGCATGAATTACAATGCCTAATAGCCAAAAAGCTTTTCCAAATGTAGGAAACCATTCATAAAAATAGCCTCCTATAATCATCATTAGCATTGTAAAACCTGCATATAAACTACATAATACGGTCTGAGAATACTCCTCCTTGAATATTTTCCACTGTGTGATAATTCGAATTAAAAATAAAATCCAAACCACAGTGGCTGCTACCATAGTAATATGGCGAATCCAAGTATATCCTAACCCTAAGTATACATTGGATAGGGTACAAGCTCCTACCATAGCTGGCATAAGCGGTACTGGCAATTTCTTTATCTTATTCATTCATTTTCTCCTATGATCCTAATCTTAATCGTATTAAGTGATTTCGTGTTTTTTTATTTTCTCATGATTTCTTACCCTTATCTTTTTAATTTTTTATTTCAATATTTCTCTTTTTACCCTTTTTATCTATTATTCTTTATAAGTGAATTCAAAGTTTTCTTTGATATTAAAAAAGTCAGAATAATCAATATCAAAAATTGGTTTTTTTACTTTTGATACATCGATCTTTGCTCGAATTAATTGTGTTAAGATTCCCGCATAAGAAAGATCTCCTTGCAATAAAGCGCCGTAAATAATACCGTCTTTATGAATGATCTTCTTATAATTTCCTTCGTCATCCTGTTTCACTTCAATCGTATAAGTGTCATCATAATCATAGGTCTTTCCTAATGATAATGTTGGGATTCCTAAGAAATTCATTGTGGACTTGCTCGCAAAGAAATCATCGAATGTCCGTTCAATTCCACTCATATTATAAGCGGCAATAATTCCCTCTTTTACTGCCACTGGCCAAATTGGACTTCTTCCGCTGACATCACCAGCTCCATACACATTGTCTTTATTTGTTTTTCCATGTTCGTCATAAAGAAGACCAAAGCGATCGCAAGCAATCCCACTATCCTTTAAAAACTCCACGTTAGAACGAACACCTGCACAACAAATGAGCAAATCACATGGTAGCTTCGTACCGTCTTGCAACATAACACTGACAATTTTATCATCCACTACTTCTAAAGAAGCAATGCCTGTGCCATAATATTGCTTCACTCCTTCTTTACGAAAGGCATCTTCATATGTCTTCGCGGCTACTTCATCAAGCTGAATCGGCAACATACGAGGTCCCATTTCTACAAGCATCACGTCTTTTTTATGAGGCAACAGCCCTGCAATCACATCGATTCCAACAAGACCTCCACCCATAACAACGATATGCTCTACGTTTGGAAGGTATTCTTCGATAGCCACTACATCTTCAAAGTTACGAAAACCTACGACATTGCTAGCTTCTCTAAGCCCTTCAATTGGAGGGAAAAAGGAATGAGAACCACTTCCAATCATAAGTTTATCATAAGAGATAATACTCTGATCTTCTAACGTTATCTCTTGTTTTTCACTATCAATGTGAACAACCGCTTTTCCTTTTCTCCAATCAATTCGATTTTTTTCTATAAAGTCTAAATCAACAAAACATAATTGTTCTAAATTACGGATCCCTTTTAAATGATGGTATAAAATACATCTTGAGTAGATATTTTCGTCTTTTGAAATTAAAATAATTTCATCGTTCGGATTTAATTCTCTTAACTTACTAGCTGCATTCATACCCGCTGCACTAGCTCCAATGACTACATATCGCATGATGATTCCACCTCCTCAAATGTAATAGCTTGCATTGGACAGTTTTCTACACACATAGGCGCTGCGCTTTTATCTTCACTTCTATGAACACACATATCGCATTTCATAATTTCTTTTTTCGTTAAGGCATCGCTCTTTAACACTCCATATGGACATGCCATAATGCACATATAACAACTTGCACATTTCGTTTTATCATATTCCACATAGCCGGTTTCTTTATTTTTGTGCATAGCACCTGTCATACAAGTATAAACACATTCTGGTAAATCACAATGGCGACAAAAAATAGGTGCATTTTTATTTTTAGAATCTACAGTGACCCGATTTCTTGCCTCACTTGATTCGTGAGCTACACGACAAGCAGTCACACAAGTAAGACAACCGATACATTTACTGCGATCAATTTTAATACGCTTCATCGTCATATCCGCCTTTCTTCACAATTATTCTATTGTTTCTTTGGTTTTATATTTACCGCTGCGACCTTATAAGAAGGTTCTTTTGAGTATGCATCATATACAGAAGGTGTTAATAAATTACACTCGATATAATGCATTGGAGCAAACAATTCATCTTCTCTTACACCATCATGAAAATGAACTTCAAAATCTGCACTTTGCCCATTGCTAGAAGAAATTTCAACAATATCATTTTCGGCAATTCCTTTTTCGTTTGCAAGGCTTGGATGCATGAGAACATAAGCCATTTTTGGTGCTGCATCAGCAACAATTGCGATTTCTCTTGTTCTCGTTTGCGTATGCCATTGCCCAACCGTTCCTCTTCCTGAATTTAAGACATATGGATATTCCTTTGTCAATTGAATCGGATTTTCTCTTATTTCTTCAAATACAAAATTTGCCCTTTTATCCGCTGTGAAAAAGTTACCATCTTCATACAATCGTCTCTGATCGTCTTTTAAGACTTCCCCTTTCTTGAGTGGCCATTGAATTCCATGACTATTTTCTAAGTCTTCATATTCAATTCCTGTGATATCATCTGGCATATTTTCTGTACAAGCTCTCATAAAATTGAAAGCATCCTTTGGAGTTTTCCAATTTTCTTGAATATCTTTTAGCCCAAGAGCACTTGCCACACCATAGAAAATTTCATAGTCTGTGCGTTCCTCTTCTTCTTTTTTAAGAGAAGGACGAAGTGCAGATAGACGGCGCTCCATATTAATAACAGTTCCTTCTTTTTTTGTACCTGGCACTGCTGGTAAATAGATATGGCATTGTTTTGACGTATCGGTGTCTCCATAAATATCTTGTACAATCAAAAGCTCTAATTTTTCCATAGCTTCTCTGAATGTATCATTATTTACCCAAGAATGGCGTGGATTTGTACAAACAACCCATAATGCCTTAATTTTTCCTGCATTAATGTTTTCAATAATCTGATTATATGGAATCGTTGGTCGATCAATAATCAAACTTTCTTCCACTCCAAGCGCCTTTGCAACTTGAGCTCTTCTTTCTGGATTATTAAAATCTCCACCGCCAAAAAGCCCTGTTGTATTGCTAAAGACACGAGAACCCATAGCATTGCTTTGACCAGTAATCGAATTGGCTCCTGTTCCAGGCTTTCCAATATTCCCTGTCATCAATGCCAGATTAATAATAGCTTGGGCACTGCGAACAGCTTCATATCCTTGATTAATTCCCATTGTCCACCAAAAAGAAACGCGTTCTCCCTTCTGGATTAGCGCTACTAATTCTTTGATCTCTTCTTCTTTTAATCCACAAATTGGAGCTACTTTCTCAATTGGATATTGGGATACAAATTGTTTAAATTCCTCAAAATGATTTGTATGCTTATCAATAAAATCATGATCTAAAGCATCAAGACGAATCAATTCATTGGCAACTCCATAAAGCAGTGCTAAATCTGATTTATGACGAATACTATACCAGTGATCCGCATTTTTTGCAGTTTCTGATCTTCTTGGATCAATAACAATTACTTTTTTATTTTTATTCTTTTTTACACGGCTCCATAAAATCGGATGTGCAACAACTGGATTTGCCCCAATAAAAATAATCGTATCAGAAAGTTCTAAATCATTTAATGTAAATCCTGGTGCATCAAATCCAAAACTTTGTTTATGGGCTACTGCTGATGTAGCCATGCAAAGACGTGTATTTCCATCTACGTTTGCCTTTAAATGGTTTCTCATCATATGACCAAAGATCCCAAACTCTTCTAATGTCATCTGACCCGTGCTAAGTCCAGCAACACTATCTTCTCCATACTTTGTACGGATTTCCATTAAACGTGTAGCAACTTCTTTATATCCTTCTTGCCAAGACACGTGTTCAAATGTGCCATCCGCTTTTTTTACTCTTGGTAATGGACTTGGTTTATACATACAGTGTTGTTTATCAAGCGATACTCCTTTGATACAACTAAATCCATCGTTGACTGGATAACCTTTTGTAGGTACTACTTTCACAATGCGATTGTCCTCTACATAAAAATCTAAATTACAATCGATTGCGCAATAATTACATGATGATTGTATTTTCTTCATTATTTTTTCTCCTAATAGTTTTCGTATCGATTTGTATTTACTTATATTGTTTCTATATCCCAATATACTTTTTCCATCGTAACAAAAAATTCCTACCCTCTTTTATTTCTTATAAAGAAAAATACTTTTCAAATTATACTACCTATTTCTTATTTTCTTGAATTGCATTGTTATATTCATGTAGTAACTGTGCAATTTCTTTTGGATTTTTTCCTTCTAACTTATGGAATAACTGTACACGCTCTTCCTTATAAGGAGATGGTTTACTATGATTTTTCTTAAACGCTTCCCTCATATTGCTTTTTTGTACAACAAAGCGTTCATGAATTTCTTGCCAATACTTCCACCCTTTTTCTGTATTGATCATTAATAGACTAATGCCTTTATTATCATAAAGTTTTGGATAAAGATTTTGAATTCCCCAAAAATCGCCCACTGTTAAATCTCCACTTCGATAAGAAGCGACAAATTGACAATGAGAGCAGCTTGGTCGTCCTAAATAATCATTTAAAAATGCTTTGAAATAATCATTGAATTTTGCGTATTCTACAATTTCTTTTCCATTTTCAAAGGTAATTACAACACTACAGGTTGACATATGCCATCCTTTTTGCTTATCACGGAACACAAAGTTGGTAACTTTACTTCCATGTTCTTCTTCTAATGCTTTAATATAACCGCCAAAGATACGTGGTGCTGGTCCTGCATGGCATAAAATCTCTTGAATCAATAAGTTATCATAATCTTTTCTTAAATAACTTCTTAAAGCCGCACATTCACAAGGTAATCCTGTGTACAAAACATATCTTCCCTGCTGTAACAACTCTTTTACTTTTGGAAAGTTTTGTGCAAACTGACTTTTTACATATTTTGAATTACGAAAGGCTTTCGCTTCTTCTAGTGTCTCTGCAATTTTTGATACTACTTGCATATTTTCATCATAGGTAACACCTACAACAACCCCGTTTCGCTCTTCAATAAACTGTTTGCAAAGCTCTGGGAAAACAGCACCAGAAGAACTTCCTCCCATACGAACATCTAACTTGCGGTTCATAACTGCTCTTACTTTTGGAAAGCCTTCTTCCATGCAATTGCTCTCTTTCAAACGGATGCAAGCTCTTTCACAGGCACCACAGTTAATGCAAGTCTCTTCATTGGTAACAGGATATGGGAATCCATCCTTATCCTCTACCATTGTAATCGCCTTTGTTGGACAGACTTTTTCACAGGCATAACAGCCATAACATTCTTTCTTTAAAATGTTCGTTGGGCAAAGCACTCTTTCTTCATTGGTTGTAATACGAAAGGCCTCTTCTATTTCATATAATGGCTTTCTTCTCCATCTTCTTAAACGTGTATTCATAGTCTTTGCTTGAATATCCCAAGCAAAATTTTCTTCTGTAATGGAGGCATTCTTTCTTATTATATGACTTTCTAACTTTAGCCCTTCTAAAATTCCTGCTGTTAAATCTTTTTCTCCATGTTCCACATATACAAACGGAATATAATGAGTGATCGCAACAATCGCTCCTAACGCTGTATTTGTGATTACTTTTTTTGCTCCTTTTAACGCCTCTAAATACGCTTTGAAAGACTTCGTGGTACAATCTTTATTTTGTACCGTATGGACAGTTCCATTCATCTGCTTTGTAAACGCTTCTACCCGAGTGTCTAATTTTCCATCAAAATCTAATACAAAATCAAACTGTTTTGAAGGACTTACATCAAACACTTCAAAGTCTTTTTCTTGAAGCCAAAAGAGAGGATCTCTTCTTATGACATATTTTTGATCTGTTGTAAGAAAAGACAGGTCTAAAATTCCATTTTCCGTCTTCTCTCTTCTAAGAGAAATGTAACTATCTGCTGTTCCATCTACCGCCTTCAATTCCTCAAGAGAAGCACAGCGCTTTTCTATTGTTCCATACGTATCCAAAAAGTCTTTTAAAACTTCTTGCTCTTCTTTTGCATTTCCTCGGAATAGTTGTCCTAATTTTTGGAACAAAGACGCATCTTCTTTTTGTTCATTTCTGACTTCTCCTTTTTCCATAGACCAAACAGCTGTCTCAAGCCCGTACTTTTCTAAAACATGACAAACGGTCCATGTACGAACTTGTTCTTCTAATTGATTATTTCTATAATCGGTAATCAACGTTACTTTCATATAAAATCTCCTATTATTCTTCTTTTTTCATTGTTTTTTAATTAATTTCAACTAATTTTAGGATAAATGCTGTCTCTATGACTATCATAACAAGTCGTACCTATAAAGTCAAACGGATCCTTAGATTCCCATCTCACCCCTAAAAACTATTCAAATCCATGGACATATTTGCACTTTCTAACAATCATAAGACTCTATTTCAAAGGAAAATCACAAAAGAATTTGTCATTTATTCTGCTTGAAATTTATGAAATTGTCTTGCTGGCGCTCCACAAACAATACAACGATCAAGAGTGGACTCTTCTGTCATAATAAAACCACATACAGGGCATACATAGATTGTGTCATGCTCAAATTGCTCCATTTTCATTGACTCTTCTAATAGTTCTGCATGAACTCGCTCAGCAGAAGATGCATTCTCATATGCCTGTCTTGTGAGCGGTGCATGATTTTCTCTTGCATATTGTTGCATCATTTTATACAATTGCTCATACTCAAACTGTTCCACAGGAATAAAATCTTTAATCGTTGCTGTAAAAGCTGGTGGTTGATCAAGAACCGCATAAAAGTTTCTCGCATGGCGATATTCAGAATCTGCTAATGCCTCAAATAAATTGGCAATCTTATTCATTCCCCTTTTTCTTGCTCGATCCGCAAAAGTAAGATAACGAAGATGTGCCATCATCTCCCCTTTTACAGCCTCTTCTAATTTTTCCTTTAAAATAGCGTCTTCTTGTTCTCTTTGATAACAAGTTTCATTAATATCTTCAAATTGATACTTTAATATTCCTTCTTCCATATAAAAATACACGATGTGATGGTTTACATCAGATGCTTTGATTTCTTCTGAAACATCTTCAATCATGGCACCACCACCACCTGTACAAATAAGAGGAATTCCATCTACTTCATCAACAAAACAAGAATGAACATGTCCACATAACAAATATTTTACTTTTTCTTTAAAAGGCATATATGCCTCTTTTAAACGAGCAAATTCCTCTTCTGATACGCAGTTTTCAATAAAATGATTTGGTACAGGAATGTGGAACGATAACACGACATTTTTCACTTCTTCCATTGCCAAAACTTGTTTGATTAATTCTAATCCCTCTTCTTCAAAGGTACGCATTGCATTGTCAATGGCAATCACAGCAAAATCCTTTGCTATAATCGCATAATTGTGACGTCCAAAATGCTTTTCATAATCCCCTGTATCATGATTTCCCCTTAAAACATAAACAGGATTATGGGCGATTAACTCTGTGATTTCTTGAATTTCATTGTAATATTTTTTGCTTCCATCTGGAACCATATCCCCTACGATTAATGTAAAATCACTCTTTGCACTTTTTTCTAAAGCCCCTGCATAAATTTTCATATTATAAGTGCCTAATCCTTCACATCCTGGATCTCCAATTACAGAAAACGTTTGAATATCTTGTTGCCAAATCATTGGCTCTATCACTTTTTGAATTTTTTTATCTTTTGACATAGTCCAATCTCCTTCCTTCTTAACTAAAATTTCTTTCTTCTTTGAATATACGAAATGAGAATAAGACTTGTCAAACAGATTTTTCTTTTTTTGCAGTTTCTTTATTTGGAACAATATAATCCATTAGCTATTCTTTTGCTTATAAGCAGACTTTTACAAATGCTACACATCCTATCTCACAATCCATTTTAAACCCTAAACTTTGATAAAATTTTATTGTCCTCTCTTGATTGTCTGTTAAAAGTACCTTTTGATAGATATGAGAAAATCGTTCCAACATGTTCTGTATTAATTTAGTACCAATCCCTTTTCTATGATAACTTTTTAAAACAATAATATCTTGAATATAAAGAATGGATGCTCCATCTCCCACTGCTCGAATAATTCCAATGAGTTTATCTTCTTCGTAGGCTCCTAATACACAAAAAGATTTTTCATATGCTTCTTTTAACATTTGAGGTTTTTCTGTATAAGAAATCCATCCTGCATCTTTATATAATGATAAAATTTCATCCGCATTATAATTTTTATATTCCTTTATAATAACACTCATCTTTCTCCTCCGACTTTTCACACTTTTTCTAACAGATATTTACTGACTACGAATATTAAACTTCTACAAAACATCTTCTCAAATACTCTACATCCTCTATCGTCCATTGCATACTCTCTGGAATTTCCTTACGTCTTGGCAAAACTGCCTGAATTATCTTATTTTCACATCTTTCACTCTGATACGTCACACCCTTTAACTGTAATGCCTCTATTAATTTCTCATGGAATTCTCGATATTCACAAATATCTTTTGTTCCTACATGGAAAATTCCTTTTAAATTATGCTTTAATATATAGACAATCCATTCTGCAATTTGCA
>UQVN01000060.1 GCA_900544525.1 uncultured Eubacteriales bacterium | reverse complement strand
TATATCCTAATTTTCGATGGAGAAAGTAGGTGTTTAATATGAGGACTATGGAAGAAGTAATAGAAAGTCTGAATAGAAGAAATGCTATGATAGAAGAAGCACGAGCAGGCAAAGGACCAGTGTGTCCTAAATGTAAAAGTGGCCACATAAAGTGTCAAGGGGAAATGTATTTCTATTGTAATAACCCAAGTTGTGACATGAGTATAACAATTGAACCTAAAAGAGATTAATACCACCAGCCAAGAAAAATGGTTCGGTGGTATTTTTGTGCTAAAAATTAAGAATGGAGGAAAAGCTAAAATGAAGAAAGAACAATTAATTGAAAAAGGTTTAAGTGAAGAACAGGTAAAAGCTGTTCTTTCTCTTTATACAGAAGAGATTAAGAACTTTGTTCCTAAGACACAGTTCAATGAATTGAACACTGCCAAAGGACAATTAGAAGCACAGGTGGCTGATCGAGATAAGCAGTTGAAAGATTTAAAGGCTAAAGTCGGAGATAACGAAGAATTGAAAGTCAGAATTGAAGGCATGGAAAAAGATAACAAGGCACAGCGTGAGAAATATGAAGCAGAAATTAAAGATTTAAAATTAGATTCTGTTATTCGTGCCAAGTTGGCTGATACGAAGTATCCAGAGCTATTGGCAGGAAAAATTGATAGAACAAAATTAACCTTAAATGCTGATGGAACAGTTAGTGGAATCGATGAGCAAGTGACAGTCTTAAAAGGCACATATAAAGATTTGTTTACTCCAAGTGTTTCCGGAAAGGCTCCAGGAAATAATGGGAATCCTACGCCATCAGGAAATACAGGTAGAGCAGCAGAATTACAAAAGATTATCGATGATCCACAGACAAGTTTTGTGAATCGAATTGCAGCAAGAAATGAATTATATAGCTTACAAGCAGAAAGTGAGGAATAATTATGGCGAATGTAACAGGAATGGGAACAACATGGAATCTCCCAAACTATGCAGGGGATTTATTTACAGCGGATTCAATTAATACGCCAATTTTATCGATGATTGGTGGACTTACTGGGGGGAAACAAACAGAAAACTTTGAATTTCCAGTAGGTTCAGAATATGCTTTTCCGGAAGCAAAACAACCAGAAATTACAGAAACAGCATCTCTTACAGCTCCACAGGCACAAGAAATTGTAAGAACACAGACAATCAATCAAACACAGGTATTTTACGAAACAGTATCGGTGTCTTACATGAAAGAATCCAACAGAGGGCGTTTAAGTGGCTTGAATACAGCAGGGCAACAAAATAATATTAAAACCACAGAGTTAGATTGGCAAATTGCTAAAGCGTTAGAAAAAATTGCACGAGACATCGAGTACACAATCATCAATGGAGTTTATCAAAAAGCGACTGACGCAAATACAGCAGGAAAAACAAGAGGTTTAATTGAACTTTGTAAGAATAAAACAAAAGTAGATGGAGCTTCTAAACAATTGAATAAGGCACTTATGCAGCAGTTATTTAAGGCAATGTATGATGCTGGTGCCACATTCAATAATATGGTTCTTGTATTAGGAAGTACACAAAAACAGATTATTACAGATATTTATTCTTATGCACCAACTGATCGAAACGTAGGTGGAACGAATATCAAACAGATTGAAACAGACTTTGGAAACGTTGGTGTAATGTTAGATCGTTTTATGCCACAAGATTCTGTATTAGCGGTCGAAATGTCTGTATTAGCTCCTGTTTTCCAACCAGTTCCAGGAAAGGGCAATTTCTTCTATGAAGAGTTATCGAAGAAAGGTGCAGCAACCGAAGGGCAAATCTTCGGACAGTTTGGTCTTGATCATGGTCCAGACTTTTTACATGGTTTGATTAATAATTTAAAAGCATAGGAGGGATTACATGGAATTTGAATTTGATTTAAGTGGAATTCCACCAAAACAAAGAGAGCTGTTTGAAAAAATAATGAATGATAAGTCGACAGTAAAACAGGGGGTACATGTACCAGATGCAACAGGAGAGGCACCAACGAAAGAAGAGTTTAATGCTCTACTTACTTCTTTACGGAACGCTGGAATCATTGCATCATCTTAGAGGAGAATGACATATGACGGCAGAAGAGATGATTGGAAAAGTAAAAAAGAATCTAGAAATTGATGACGATTCACGAGATTTAGTTATCTCTGATGTCGTCATCGATGTGATGAATTTTTGTCATATTCTTGATTTATCTGAGAATATTGAGCCTTTTATTCGCAAGAAAGTAGAAGCAATTATTGAATTTGAACAATCGCCAGCATACGCTTTTCCTTTAGGGGTAAAATCGATAAAAGATGGAGATGGCTCTATCAACTTTGATGATTCTATAAACAAAGAAACGATTTGCGGATTATCTGATAAGGATAAAGCCTATTTGAGACAATTTAGAAAGCTATCAACAGGAGTGTGATATAAATGAATCCTTATGAAATACTTTATACATACAAAATGGATATTTATCGAGAAAAGAGTGCAGGAGATGGACTATTCGAGGATAGCACACTAGAATTGGTTGCCACAGATATACCCTGTCGTTATTCTAAAGGAAGTCAAGTAATAGCAGATAATCCAGCTCCAATATTGCAGAATCAATCTCATATGCTCTTTTGTGGTTTGGATGTTGATATAAAAGAAGGAGATACTGCGGAAGTTACTCATGTTCAAACTGGTAAAAAAGTCAAATTGGTTATTGGAGAAGGCTTCCCTTATCTTTTTCAGCAGCAATTTAAAGTGGAAAGAAGTGATAAACTTTGAGTAACTATGCTTATAATCGTGAATCAATAAGGAGATTTCGGGATGAGTTAAGAATTTTAATGGGCGATATTGAAGAAGTGGATAAACGTTGCTTAAATAAAGCTGTTAATTTAGGAGTGAAAAAAGTAAAAGAGTTGACTAATGTAGGAGAACATAAAAATCCAGTGGAGTTCTATACAAGAAGTGGAATACACGTTGTTTTTAATACAAGTGTAACTCGCGTTGGTGGAACAATGAGAAAAGGATGGAGAGCGACACCAGCGATCAAGAAAAAGGGTGGTGGCGTCCAAAAATTCTTAGTGAATAATGTTGAATATGCTGCTTATGTGAATGATGGACATGTTATTCGAAATAAGAAAGGCGGACCAGTAAAAGGTTTTGTAAAAGGGCAGTATATGTTAGAAAAAACGGTTAAGTACATAGATAAGGAGTTAGTAAAGGCTTTTAATGAAGAGATAGATAGGATAAAGAGAGAACATGATTGTTGAAGAAATTATGAATGAAATTGCAATAGCCATAAAGGCTGTTCTTCCAGATGCCACATTTTATAAAGAAGATGTAGAAAGTGGACTAAAAGTGCCAGCAGTATTCATCTTTCCTATTACAAGTGAGTATAATCGCTTAATTGGAGGAAAAGAATTCACGAAAGTATCTTTTTCAGTGACATACATTCCGAAGTCAGAGAAGGGGCGTATGGAATCTGCAGATGCGATGGAAAAGATGCTAAAAGCGGTAAGAAATTTGAAAACTTTTCGTACAATGGATCGGCAGGGGGAATATGATGAGGAAACATCAAAGATAACTTTTGATGTGCCAGTGCGAGAATTAAAAGTTGAGGATGTAGAACTAATGAGACGAGCAGAAATAAATATAAAGGAGGTATAGCATGGGCGGAACATTTGAAAGTATGAATGAAGAATTGCCAGGTGTCTATCTGAATTTCCAAACGAATGAACCGTTATCTATCCAAGTGAGTGATAGAGGAACGGTTTTTTTGATGCAAGAAATGAGTGTTGGAACGAAAGGTGAAGTATATACAGTAACAGCCCTAGAGAATGATTATCCAGAAGGAGTCACAAGTGCTGATAAAAAATTAGTAACTGAGGCATTAAAGTTGGCCAAAACGGTAAAGGTGTATAACCTTGGGAATACAAAACATGCATCTGATGATGTAGACGCAGCACTTACTAAATTTAGAACAGAAGTATTTGATACGTTGTGCTATCCGTATGATGCAGAGGATGGAACAGAAATTAAGAATACAATTGTATCGTGGATAAAATCTATGAACGAAGAGGAAGGAGTTGGCGTGAATGCTGTGTTGGCCAATTGTAAGGCAGACAGCGAGTATGTTATTAATGTGGCAAACGCTGTTGTGTTAGAGGATGGCGAATTGACGATTGCAGAAACGACAGCATGGGTAGCTGGGGCGACAGCAGGAGCAAGTATTAGTACATCAAATACCAATATGAAATATGTAGGTGCGATTGATGTTAAGCCACGTATGACGAAAACAGAAATGAAAAAGGCATCCAGTGAAGGAAAGTTTATCTTCAAAGTTGATACTAGCCAAAATGTAACAGTTGTCTATGATATTAATTCTTTGACTTCCTTTACACCAAAGAAATCTAACAAATATCGCAAAAACCGTATTATTAGAACAACCTTCAATATTAAAAATGATATTCGAATTATTTTTGAGAGTACCTATCTTGGAAAAAATGACAACAATGAAGATGGACGTTCTTTATTAAGAGCAGCATTAATTGAATATTTTAATACACTTCAAAAGCTGAGAGCTATTAAGAATTTTGTTGCAGATGATGTGACTGTAACAGAAGGACCAGAAGGCGATGCGGTTGTAATTAATGTGGCGATTCAGCCTGTCGATTCGATTGAAAAGATATATATTACTGTAAATATGTAAGAAAGGAGAATATCGGAGATGGGAGACAATTATACACAGCTTTCTGATACTATATCGGGTACAGAGGGGAAAGGTTATATTACCATTAACGGCGTGAATCGAGAGCTCTTTGATGTCTCAACTTTTGAAGCCTATTTAGAAATGATTGTACAAGAACGCCGAATGATGGGGCATCGGATGACACAACATAAAGTAATTGGAGCTACTGGAACAGGAAGTATGACATTATATTTCATGAATTCAGACACGCTTAAAATGGCACAAGAGTATATCAAAAACGGTAACTATGGTGGTATCAAGCTACAAGTTAAGAACGAGGATTCGCAGTCTACGATTGGAAAACAAGAAGTGGTACTATCTAATGTAATTCTTAGCAAACTATTAATTGCTAAGTTAGATGATCAATCAGAAGATCCGATCACCTTTGATACAGATTTTACTTTTGATGATATGGAAGCGCTTAGCTTCTTTGATTTACCAGCAAATTATAGATAATTAGGAGGAAATTATTATGGCAAATACAGAATTAAATGCATTTTTAAACCCAGTGTTACCAGAAAAGAAAGAGGTTATTATTTCCAAAAGATTCTTGAATGAGAATGGAGAGCCTATTCCATTTGTGATTAGACCAATTTCACAAAAAGAAAGTAATGCTTTGATTCGAAAATATAGAAAGAAAGATAAAAAGGGGCATGAATACTTTGACCAAACAGCGTATATGTCTGAGTTAGTGGCATCTGCTGTCGTTTATCCCCCACTTGATAATGCGGAGTTACAAAAACAATATGGTTTAGGAAGAGAAGCGTGTCTCGCGAATATGCTTTTCACCGGAGAATATGGGTTGCTAGCTGATGAAATCATGGCTTTATCTGGAATGGAAGAAGAGGATTTAAATAATGTGATCGATGATGTAAAAAACGCATAAAGCAAGGTGAGAGTGAGTTTGTTTTAGCTCATTTTGCCTTGCAGAAATTGCGGATATTGCCCTCTGTATTATCAGAAATGGATAATCGAGAATTAGGTTTTGTCTATGCTTCTATTCAATTGCGAATAGAGGAAGAGAAACGAGAATCTGATAAGATGAAGAGGGCAGGAAGTAGACGAGGAAGGAGGCGGTAGAAATGAGTAGGACGTTACGAGCGAGGTTCGTTCTCCAAGATAACTATACGAGGACTGTTGAGAGAATGATTCGAACAACCGATCAATATACTCGTGCTGGTGGTGCAGCTAGTAGACAAGCTGATAACTTGAATAATAGCATAAGACGGACTGGCACTACTGCCTCATCTGTTACAACTGGAATAACTAAGATGATTCAGGCTTTCATGGGACTTCGAATTGTGCAAACTCTCATCAATGGTATTGTAAAAGGGATGCAGACAATGGATACCTATTCGAACACTTTGGCTAGGTTAAAATTGATCAATGATGATAAACAAACGCCAACTGAATTAAATGACAAGATATTTGCAGCAGCTAATCGATCGCGTGGCTCCTATGGGACTATGTCGGAATCTGTAGCAAGAATTGGAATGTTAGCTGGTAAAAGTTTCTCTAGCAATGATGAATTAATTGGGTTTACAGAACTTGTACAGAAGTCCTTCAAACTTGGTGGAGCAGATACGATGGAACAACAAAGTGCCATGTTACAGTTGTCTCAGGCAATGGCATCGGGGAGACTACAAGGGGATGAGTACCGTTCTATTATCGAAAATGCTCCATTGATTGCAGATGCAATCGCTAAATATACAGGAGTAGGACGAGAAGGTCTGAAACAGCTCAGTTCTGATGGAGCAATTACAGCGGATATTATCAAAAATTCCATGTTTTCTATGGCTGACGAGATCAATGAGCAATTTAAGACAATTCCTAAGACATGGAGCGACTACATGACATTGGTACAGAATGAATCACTTAGAGCATTTAGTGGTGTATTTGATGCTATCAGTGTTCTAATCAACACAGAAGGGTTCCAGCAATTTGTTCAATTCATTATTAATTCCATCTATGTAATTGCAGCTGTGGCCACATGGCTTGTAGAGTCAATTGCAGCAGACTGGGATTTTATTTCTGCCATTTTATATGCCGGATTGATTGTGGGTGTTGCAATGTTAGCAGCATATTTATGGAATGTAGTTCCGCCAGCTTTAGCCAGTGCGGCAGCTTTCGTTGTTATGCACGCGCCACTTTTTATTGCGATTGGTTTAATCGCGCTGATTATCTACGCCATGAATAAGCTGGGGATTACGGTAATCGATGTTGTAGGTGGAATTACAGGGGCTGTTACAATTATGCTGGCTCAGATTGCGAATAAATTTATCCTGCTATATAACGTAGGAGCTGATGTAGGAAATTTTTTTGCGAATGTCTTTAAAGATCCAGTTGCTTCTATAAAGATACTTTTCTTCGATTTAGCGAGTACAGTGATAGGTTATATTTTAAAAATGGCGAGTGCAGTAGAAAATCTTGTCAATTCAATACCGGGGGTAGAAATCAATATAACTGGTAAGATTGAGGGGATTAAGAATAGTATTGAGCAAGCCTCTAAGTTAGCCAAAGACCAAATGGGATGGGAAGAAGTATGGAAGAAAAAAGAATATATTGATTTAACAGAGGCAGGAACAAAAGGATATAATGCCGGAAAAAGCTTTGTTGATGGTATAGGAAATAAATTAAAAAATGCTTTTAATGGATTATCTTATAATCCACAATCCGCAATTGATTTAAGTAGCATCGTAGGTAAAAATGTACCAAAATCTCCTAAAATACAGAAAGTAGAAGGTAAAGGTAAAAATGGAGCCGTAAAAGTGGAAATGAGCGATGAAGATATTAAGTATTTACGTGATTCCGCAGAAAGAGATTTTGTGGCCAAGATTCAACATAAAACTCTAGCTCCGAATATAAATGTGAAATTTACTGGACCTATCTCAAAAGAAGCGGATACAGATAAAATGTATAAACGTATTACGAAGATACTAAAAGAGGAAATTGCAATGGCAGGGGAGGTGTAAGTCTTGGCGGTTAGTACGAATATAAAAAATAAATACAACAAAGTGAAGGAGGCTTACATTGCTTTCGATTACAACAATAAGACATATCGTCTTCCGGTGAATCCAGAAACGTTTGAGGTTAATTCTGTAATGAGTACCGAAACTTATGATATTCTTGGATTAGGGCAAATTGTTATTCCGACAGGTATGGAAGTGAGGGAGTTCAATTTCGAAACCGAGCTTCCTTATCAAGCATATTCTTATGTTGAAACATCAAAGAAATTTTGGAATGTGGATCGGTATGAAACTTTTTTTAATAGTGTTAGAAAGAATAAAGTTCCTGTTAATTTTCAGTATGATAATGGGGTTAGTGAAGAAATCTCTACACAGGTTCTAATTGTAGAGTTTAACAGTACAGAAAATGCTGGGGAAGAGGGGGATAAGCAATATTCCTTTAAGCTCTTAGAGTATATCAATTATGGTCCTAAGATTGTAAGCAAAAGCAAGAGTAATTCTTCTAGTAGTAAGAGCAAGAAAACGACAACAACAACCAAAAAGCCCACTACAAAAACAAATACTAAGAAGCCAAAGACGTATGTTGTACAGGAAGGGGATTGTCTATGGAATCTAGCAAAAAAGTTCTATGGAAGCGGTACTAAGTATACGAAGATATATAATGCCAATCGTTCTATTATTAAAAACCCATCTTTAATCTATCCTGGAATGAAATTAAAGATACCAGACTGATAGGAGGAAGATATGGCGAAGACACAAGTAATTATTTCACATAATAGAAAGTTATATGAAATCTCCAAACAGTGCACAAAGATTTCTTTTGACGATAAATTAAATGATGGTTCTAGTAAATTGAGTCTAACAGTGCTTGGAAGTATTAATGATTTTGATAATGGCGATGCGATTCAGTTTATTTATAATGATGTGAAGATTTTTAATGGATTTATTTTCGAGGTGGAGCAGAATCGAAAAAAAGAGGTAACTATAACAGCCCATGACCAACTCCGATACTGCAAAGCGAAAGATCTGATTGCTATTACGAATAAAGATACAGCCACGACATTAGTAAATAGAATGATTACATACTTACAGCTTAAAAAAGGAGCTGTTGTCGATACAAAATATAAGCTGAGTTTTGATGCGAAAACCGGATCTACATGGCTTGATGTTATTTATGAAAAAATGAGTGAAACCTTGCTGAACACAGGAAAGAAGTATGTTCTTCGTGATGAATTTGGGAAGATATGTCTTAGAGATATAACAAAGTGCTATATGAATTTTATTATCGGAGATAAAAGCCTCTTATATGATTACACCTATAAAAAGAGCATTAATGATGATTTTTATAATCAAGTGAAACTGTATGGAGAAATTGATTCAGAAAGTAAGAGTACAAGTAAATCCAAAACGAAAAAAACAACAAAAACAAAGAAACTAGAAATTGTCATGATGAGAGATAACAATTCTATTAAAAAATATGGAACTCTTCAGTACTTCGAGGATGTATCTGGCAAGGAATCGCAGATAAATAAAGCAAAAATGAAAGAGAAAGCAAAAGTGTTATTGGCAGACTATAACCGTACAAAGAATGCCTTTAGTGTGGAGTGTATTGGCGTTCCAGAAGTGCGTGCAGGAAATATTATAAAGGTAGTCGTTAATGAATTAGGTGCGAAAGAAAATCATATTGTTGAGAGTGTAACGCATGAATTCCTTCCAGTTCATACAATGAGTATTGAGTTTGCAGAAGTATTTGAAAAAGAAAGTGGCAAGAGTGATATTGAAACAATTACAAAAACGAGAACGATAAAAGCATCAGAAGCGACAAGTAATACAGGAACATCAATCAAAAACAATCAATCATCGAGTCAAACAAGTGGAGAAGCAAGTAGTGTCATATCGATTGCTCGTTCCTTCATTGGAAAGGTTACCTATGTATTTGGTGCATCCAGTCCCGAAAGTGGAAGGAGTGATTGTTCTGGATTTACACAGTATTGTTATAAGAAAGTCGGCGTAAGTATTGGAAGAACAACAAACGATCAAGTAAGAGCAGGAAGTAAAGTGGAGAAATCGAATTTACAACCAGGTGATCTTATTATGTTCAAGAATACTTACAACAGTGGGTATTTATATGGTGTAAGCCATGTGGGCATATATTTAGGTGGTGGAGAATTTATCCATTGTAGTTCGAGCAAAGGAGTGACCATAAGCAGTCTTAACTCGTCTTATTACAAAGAACATTATTTAATGGGAAGAAGGGTGCTATAAGGAGGTATATATGCTAAGAGAAATAAAAACAGCTATCGAACAATATTTGCGAGCAAAGCAGTTGACGGATATTGTAACTGGTGAATATACCGAAGAGGGTTTAAAGATCACAGAAGATTTTGCGATACCAATTGAGTTGGTGCATATTCCAGACTGGTTACAAAAGAATGGAGATTTAAAGTTTGGGGATAGGTTATACTGTTTACGTGGTTGGAACGGAAAAATATACTTTGCATTGGATGTGATTAAATGAGTTTGCCAATTATTGTATTAGATGATGATATTGATTTTGATAACATAGAGTTAGAAGAGGAAGAAGAGCAGCAGGCAGAAGCTGGATATACGTATAAATTAAGTACCGACAGAATACAGAACAATATTGAGGATTTGGAATCTGTGAAACAAGCAGTAAAGAAAATTCTAATGACACCTCAATTTGAGTATGAAATATATAGTTTTGATTATGGGATTGATTTGGAATCATTAATAGGGAGAGAGCCAGAAGAGATCACAGTTCTATTAAAAAGGATGGTGAGAGAAGCGCTGACATACGATGATAGAGTTACATCTGTTGACAATTTTGAAATTAGATTCAGTGAAGACGAGTGTCTGTGTGAATTTACAGTATCAACCGTTTATGGAGAGTATAAAGAAGAATTGGAGGTGAGTATTTAATGTTTGAAAATATGACATATGACAATATAATGAACTTGATGCTATCTAAAATTTCTGATGATATAGATAAACGAGAGGGAAGTATTATTTTTGATGCGTTAGCGCCTTGTGCATACTTGTTAGCACAGGGATTTTTTTATTTGGAGAATTTTTTTGATCTTATCTTTTTAGATACCGCCGTTGATAAATTCTTAGATAGAATCGGAGATATGTACGGGGTAAAAAGGAATCCAGCAATTAGCGCTATATGGAAAGCATCTTCTAGTATTGAACTCGAAGTGGGGACAAGATTTGGACATGAAGATATAACCTATGTAGTAGTTGAAAAGTTCAGTGAAGAAGAATATTCACTACAATGTGAACAGGATGGAAGTATCGGAAATTCTTACGTTGGAGAACTTGATAATTTGGATAATGTTGGAGCGGTTGTGGAGTTAATCTCTCTTCTTCAGACTGGTGCTGATGAAGAAACAGATGAACATTATCGGAGTAGAATATATGATCGAGTACAATTGCCAGCTACATCTGGAAATGTTGCACATTATAAGATGTGGGCAAAGGAAGTAATTGGTTGTGGAGAGTGTAAAGTTATTCCGACTTGGAAAGGACCAGGGACAGTAAAACTCATTGTGGTTGACTCTAATATGGGGATTGATCCAACTTTACCAGATAAAGTAAAAGGACATGTAGAATCAGTAAGACCTGTTGGACCAGAAATTACAGTTGTTAGTCCTATAGAAAAGACCATAAATATATCAGCTAAAGTATCTTTTGATAGTTCCGTAGACATAGAAACAATAAAAAGTGATTTAGAAACAGAATTGAGAGCCTATATTACAAGTTTAGCTTTTAACACTTATATTGTGAGCTATGCGAGAATGGGTTCTATCCTTTTGACTATTCCTGGTGTAATTGATTATTCAGATTTTTCGGTGAATGGGTTGACACAGAATATAGTTATTGCTGATGATGAGATACCAGTAGTTGGAATGATAGAACTGGAGGAATTAGCATGATAGATTTAATGAAATATCTTCCAGCAGAAGTATATGGAAATAATGTGACTATGAAAGAACTACAAAGAGTTTTGTCTGAGGTTGTAAGCCAATACGATGATGCCCGAAATGAAGTTCTCGATAACTGTTTTATTTCTACAGCGTCTAAGACGCTTAGTCGATATGAAAAAATCTTTAATTTAAGTATTGATATAAGCAAAAATGATGAATTTCGCCAAGAGCGCTTAAAAGCAAAAGTGAGAGGAAGCGGAACGACAACAATAAAACTGATTGAGCAAGTAGCAGCTAGTTTTTCGAACGGAGAAGTAGAAGTTATTGAGGATAGTGAAAATTATACATTCTATATAAAGTTTGTTGGAGCATTAGGAGTTCCAGCAAATATTGCTGATCTGAAACTCACTATAGAGGAAATAAAGCCAGCACACTTAGCATTTGACTTTATTTATACATACAATACTTGGCAAGATGTAGAAAAACTTACATGGGCAGAAGCAGAAAATTATACATGGGAGCAGATAAGGACGGTGAAGTTATAATGCAAGAAACAACGAATATCGGATTGAAAAAGCCAGAAGGCAATGAATACATAAATGTGCAGATATTAAATGATAACTTTGACATAATTGACGAAGCGATTGCAGAAGTAAGTAAAAATAAGATTATCCAAAAGTCCTTGACTATCCCAAATACAGGCTGGACATCCGAAGTAACAGGAAGCTACACACAGAAGCTAGTATTATCTGTGGAAGGAATAACACCTTCTTCGATCGTAAATGTCACTATAGGTATAGAATCGGAAGAGGTAGCCCAAGATTGCGGTTTGTCCTCTACAAACGAAAGCGGAGAAGGAACGATAACCTTTTATGCGGAATCTGTGCCAACTACGGCTATACAGGCGACTTACTATGTCTTAGAAGGAGGTGGAGAGATTGGCTAAAGGTAAAGTTACCTATAAAACAGGGCAGAATTTAGAACCTATTGCACAAGCGATTATCTCTATGGGGCAAGAAGCAAGTAAAAAAGATAAGCCCGAAATTTTAGGACAGAAAATAAAGGCGATCAGCACGGATGCTACAGGTGTAGAAGGGGAAATGCTAGTCGGAAAGACCTTTTATGCAGGCGGAAATAAGAAGACAGGCTCTATGGCTAATAGAGGGGCATGGAAAAATAGGTTAGGGATTAATAGTAAAATAGTAATTCCAGCCGGTTACCATAATGGACAAGGATATATAGACCAATCTATTGCAACAAAAGGAGCGCAGATTTATACACCAAGTGCGGTAAATCAACTGATTGGAGCTGGCCAGTATTTGAGTGGAGCGCAGACGATTGCAGGTGATCCAAACTTAGTTCCAGCCAATATTGTAAAGGGGAAAACGATTTTTGGAATTGCTGGAAGTTATGTATCCTTACCGCCTTTATTTATTATCCAAAATGGACAATGGCAAAATTCTTTTGGGACTCTAATGGCACTTCCAGCATATCCAACTAGTAGGTTTGAAAGAGTGCAAAACTCTGGAAACTATATGGAATTTTTTACTGCAAGTACTGGAAATTCAAAACCACATTGTATGGAAGTTTTAAGTAAAGTCTTAGATGTAACCAATTATAATCGAATGGTTATAAAATTTGCATCTAAAGCCTTCCCAAATTTGATAGATATATTTGATATATTTATAGTACCCACGAACAGAATAAGCGAAGTAAAGTTACAAGGTCACAATTCATCTTTAGTTTTAGGAGCAGATTATAGTCCTGTTTATTATAATACTTCATCTAGTACAGCAAGTGATGATAGAATATTAGAATGGGATTTATCTACTTTAACAGGTGCTTATTATTTAGTTATACATGCACAGTCGGCAGGATATTATAATAATTTATCTGTCTGTATAAGTAATATATATCTATCAGCCGAGCCAAAAATAAATTTATAGAGTATAGAGGTGAAAAAGTGAAAATTTATGTAAATGAACTATATCAAATTAAAGCAGTACGTGTAAATAATACGGGACTAGAACTAAAAGAAATTGAAGTTCTAGACGATTTTATGGCAGGACATAGCGATGTCTTTATAAAATCATACTGTTATCAGGAATTTATCGGAGAAAACGGAGAGATTACAGGTGTATCCATATATCCGTATAAAGATTTAGCGCTTATGGAGAGTTTGGAGGAGGTAAATTCTTTGCAAGAAAAACTAAGAGAGGATACAGAAAAATTTATGCTAGAGCAGGAATATAGAACATCTCTAGTAGAATTACAAATTTAGGGAGGAAAACGATGACAACCTATGAATTAACAAAAAGTGTAATTAGTAGAACAATCAAGAAAGGAGGATGCACAGAAGAGTATTGTACAGAGATGAAGGAAAAATTAGATGTATTTCTTCTTAATGAAAGAATTAACACGGAGGAATATGAAGAGCTTACAAAACTTATGGAAACAGCCTAGGGCTGTATTTTTTATGCCAAAACGGCAGAAAGGATAAAAAATGACAAAATTTATTGATACTTATAATTGCGTAATCGGTGCAATTGTTACATTAGCAACTGCACTTTTTGGTACATACTGGTATGTATTCGCAGGCTTTCTCTTGCTTAATGTCGTGGATTGGTTAACAGGCTGGTACAAAGCAAGATTAACTGGAAAAGAAACCAGTAAAATAGGTCTAAAAGGAATTCTAAAGAAAACAGGCTACTGGGTTATTATTCTAGTAGCCTTCTTGATTCCAAGTTTATTTATCCGCCTTGGACAAGACTTGTTAGGAATAGATCTTAGATTCCTAACCTTGCTTGGTTGGTTTACCCTTGCAACGCTCTTAGTAAACGAAATTCGTAGTATTCTGGAAAACTTGGTAGAATGTGGATATAATGTGCCAACGTTTTTAATTAAGGGATTGGCAGTAACAGAAAAATTATTAGAAAACGGGATCAAAATAGAAGATAGCTCAGATGTTAAACAGGAATAAGGAAAGTAGTCATGTTAGAACTTTTTTGATATGATATAATAAAAAATATGTCATTGAGGAGGAGTGAAAGAATATGAAACGTGATGAGTTTATAAATAACTATTGGAAATATTATTTATTATTAGAAGAGAAATTGATAAATTGCGAAAAATATGTAGCAATATGTGAGGATAATTATAATACATATTCGATTGAGTTTATTGGGCTCTTAAATTTAATAGGTTCTGAAATAGACGTAGTAAGAAAGCTATTAGATGGGACTAAACAGGGAAGAATCACAAATTTATTTGAAAAATTAAAAACAGAACAACAAGATAATGTCAATATTTCAGATTATAATATTTTATCAGATGGAGTGTGGATAGCAAATAAAATAAAAATATATCCATTTAAGAAGTGGGAAGATGTACATAAATATGAACCATTAGATTGGTGGCAGGCATATAATAATGTAAAACATTTTCGTAAGGATAATGTAAAAGAGGCTAACTTAAAGAATATACTATATGCCTTAGCGGGATTATATATGCTAGAGATTAAAG
>UQVN01000059.1 GCA_900544525.1 uncultured Eubacteriales bacterium | reverse complement strand
TCAAAAAAAGTAATATCTTACTTTTAGTTGGCTTGTTTTCCGAATATAAAGTGATAGAAAAAAGGTGAAAAAAATATTGCAATATCAAACAAAGAAGGGTATAGTAATGTCAACATATAGAAAAAGAAATAAAATTCAAGAAAATTATTGACCTTAGTAGGACATATAAACTTTCTTAGTAAGTGAAAGGTAGGGGATTCTTATGTTAAAAATCGAACATTTAACGAAGAGCTATGGAGAGAAAAAGGCGGTAGATGATTTATCGCTACATATTGAAAAAGGAAGAATTTATGGATTTATCGGTCATAATGGTGCAGGAAAGACGACAACATTAAAATCTATAGTAGGAATTTTAAAATTGGAAGAAGGGGAGATCTATGTAGATGGAAAGTCCATTAAACAAGAGCCAATGGCTTGTAAGTCGATAATTGCCTATATTCCAGATAATCCCGATCTCTATGAGTATTTAACTGGTGTTAAGTATTTAAATTTTATTGCCGATGTGTATCAAGTGAGTCAAGAAGATAGAAAAGAGAGAATTAAAAAATATGGAGATCTCTTTGAATTAACAGAATCATTAGGACAGCCAATTAGTTCTTATTCCCATGGAATGAAACAAAAGCTTGCTATTATTTCTGCCTTTATTCATAAGCCAAAGTTAATGATTATGGATGAGCCATTTGTTGGACTTGATCCAAAGGCAACCCATTTGTTAAAAGGATTGATGAGAGAACTTTGTGATGAAGGAGGAGCTATTTTCTTCTCCACTCATGTACTAGAAGTGGCGGAAAAACTATGTGACGACGTTGCTATTATTAAATCTGGAAAGCTGGTTACGGCAGGAAAGACGGAAGATGTAGTTGGAAATGAATCCCTTGAGGATGTCTTCTTAGAATTGGAGGAATAACGATGCTTGGTACATTAATTAAAATCCGATTACAAGGAATTTTTGTTCGTTCTATGAAGGGAAGTAAAAAGAAAAACGCAGGAATTGGAAAGATGATTTTCATGGGATTGCTATTCCTCTATCTTGCCGTTGTACTTTTTGGCGTATTTGGTTATTTATTTTCTTCTATTTTAAAGCCTTTTATTGCGATTCAATATGAATGGCTTTATTTTGCACTGATGGCGATTATGGTTGTTATGCTTTGTTTTTTTGGAAGCATATTTATGACCCAACAAGAAATCTATGGAGCAAAAGACAACGATATGCTTTTATCTATGCCGATTTTGCCAAGGGATATTTTGCTCAGCAGAATTTTTGTAATTCTTATTCTTAATTATATATACGAGTTGGTTATTGGACTTCCTTGTATTTTTGTATATTTTAGGGATACGGCATTTGATCCTGTAAAACTATTGTTTTTTGTGGTCATTATGCTTACATTGCCACTTTTTGTATTAGCTTTATCCTGTGTCTTTGGTTGGGTTATGGCCATGATTATGGGACGAATAAAGTATAAAACATGGTTTACCCTTTTATTATCTTTAGGATTTTTAGGAGCGTATTTCTATGTGATTACGGAATTTCAAAAGTATTTAAATTTATTAATTATGCATGGAAAGTCTCTTGGAGATGGGATTCGAAAAACATTATTTCCAATTTATCATTTAGCGATGGCAATGAGTGAAAAAAATGTTGTTAGTTTACTCATTTATCTTGTTTGTGCCATAATACCGTTTGCAATCGTTATTTTTTTACTTTCTAAAAATTTTGTTGGAATTACTACAAGCAAAGCCCGCGTAAAGAAAGTAAAATTAAAAGAATCCGATATTCAATTTAACAGTTTAAAAGTGGCGTTATTAAAGAGAGAATGGAATCATTTTGCATCTAGCCCATCGGTTATTTTAAATACATCATTAGGAATTGTGTTTACGATTGTTATGGCAGTTGCTCTTTTAATAAAAGGAGAAGATTTGCTTTTTATGTTAGGGAGTATTCCAAAAGAAGCGGAAGGAATGATAGATGGATTTAAAATGCCAATTCTTTGCCTTGCAGTCATAGCTTTAAATTCTCTTGATACAATCAGTGCATCTACCATTTCCTTAGAAGGAAACCGGCTATGGATTTTAAAAACATTGCCAGTAAAAACAGAAGATATTTTAAAGACAAAACTTATTTTTTATCTTATTTTATGTTTGCCAACTTCTATTTTATGTTCTGTTATTGGAAATGTTTTATTATCCTTTTCCATTGGAGATGCCATTGTTGCTGTAATAGCACCGGTATGTTTCCTTGTTTTTCAAGGATTAGCGGGGCTATTACTGAACTTATGGAAACCAAAGTTTGATTGGGTCAATGAAACGGTTGTTGTCAAACAGAGTATGTCTGTTATGATTATGATGTTTGGATTTATGGCACTTGTGATGGGAATTGTTATTTTATATGTAGGCGTTTGTATGAATTTTATGTCACCTACTGTTTACACTTATATTTGGACAGCGGTATTAGCCGTTGGCAGTGTTATTCTTTATTATTGTTTAAAGACATGGGGAACAAGACGATTTGAATCACTTTAATGATTCGTAAGAAAAATGAGGAGGAAGACTATGAAAGATGTTATCATTCGGGAAGCGATGCCAGAAGATGCAGAAAAACTCATTGATTATTTAAATGAAATTGGAGGGGAATCCAATCATCTATTACATGGAGCCAATGAATTTCAAATAACAGTGGAAAAAGAAAGAGAATTTGTTACACGAATAAAAAATGCAAAAAATGAATGTATGCTTGTTGGCATTTGTAATGGAGAAATCGTGTCCGTTGCATCTCTATCAGGATATGTCAAAAAAAGAGTGGCTCATAGAGGGAGTCTAGGTGTGTCGGTTCGAAAGTCCTATTGGAATCAGGGAATTGGAACTAAAATGATAGAGCGGTTAATTGCATTTGCAAAAAGTGCGTCTATTTGTGTTATTGAGCTAGAAGTAAAAGAAGATAATGAAAATGCCATTGCCTTATATGAAAAAATGGGATTTGAAAAAATTGGACGATATAAAAAATATTTTTGTATCGAAGGAATGTATTATGATGCGTACTTGATGAATCTATATTTAGATTTATAAGAATGACATATGGAAAACGGAAAACAACAAGAGATTTTAAATGATCTCTTGTTGTTTTTTATATTATAGGAAACTCTACTTTTATAGGAAACGGTTCGCACATTTTGTTTCCTATATTGGATAGGCAATCAACCATTCCAGATCAATTATGACAAAATTGTCATAATAAAGTCACCCAATTGAAAGATTCCATTGTTAAGATAATAATAAGTCAAGAAATAGGAGGAAGTTATGAATATTTTAAAAGTACAAAATGTATCAAAAACCTATGGAAAAGGGGAGCAACAAGTTCAAGCATTAAAAAATATTTCTTTTGAGGTGGAACAAGGAGAGTTTGTTGCCATTGTAGGGACATCAGGCTCTGGAAAATCAACCCTTTTACACATATTAGGTGGTGTGGATCGACCAGATCAAGGAAGTGTTATTATTGAAGATACGGATATTTTTGGATTGAATAATAGTAAGTTGGCAGTGTTTCGAAGAAGACAAATCGGAATTATTTACCAATTTTATAACTTAATTCCCGTATTAAATGTAGAGGAAAATATGACGTTACCGATTGATCTCGATCAACAACAAGTGGATCAAGAATATTTAGAAGAATTGATAAAAATGCTTGGATTAGAAGGAAGAAGAAATCATTTGCCAAGTGAGTTATCAGGGGGACAACAACAAAGAGTATCCATCGGAAGAGCTATATTAGCCCATCCAGCCTTATTATTAGCCGACGAACCAACTGGAAATTTGGATTCCAAAAATCGGGATGAAGTGATGCAGATTTTAAAAAGGGCAAATAAAGAATACCATCAAACATTGATTTTAATTACCCATGATGAGAGCATTGCTCTTCAAGCGGATCGAATTATTACGATGGCAGATGGAGCGATTATTAGCGATGAGAAAATCCGCAGATAGCAGGTAGACAGTAGAGCAAGGAAAGAACCTACAAAAAAGGTGAGAAAAAAGAAAAAGAGGAAAGATTCAATGAATGTCATTTATAAGATAACATTAAAAAATTTATTGCAACATAAAGGCAGGACCTTGTTAGGGTTAATTGGGATTATTGTAGCAATTGCTGCCTTTACGGGAGTGTCTACTCTTGGATCATCCACAAAAGATATGATGATTCGCCAAGAAAAGAAAATGTATTTGGACTGGCATATTGGAATCCGAAATATGTCAAAAGAAGAACAGAAGGAATTTGAGCAATTAAGTGGATTAACAGAGCTTGATTATTATAAGAGTTATGGATATGCCACAATTCCTCATGCAGAGGGCAAAATGCCATATGTTTATTTAGAAGGGCTACAAGATCGAGAGTTAAGTGAGTTAGAACAACGATTAAAATCTGGACGATTGCCACAAAATGAAAATGAAATTGTCGTTTCGGATGCTCTGTTAAATTCCATAAAAGATCCTTGGAACATAGGAGATACTATCTCTATTTCGATTGGACAGAGAGTAAAAACGGATGTGCAAACGGAATGGGAAGAAAAATCCTATAGAGAGAATATGGAAGTATATGGTGATTGTTATGAAAGATGGATGATGGATTGGAATTGGAACACCTATCTTGAAGGGGAGACGTTAAGTCAATTACAGAAGAAAACCTTTACCATTGTCGGTGTCATTTCAGAGTTTGGCTCAGAACAACGGAATGGATATAGTCCTCTTGGTTATGATACTTTTACAAAATGGGAGCCACAAAATAAAAATCAATGGGAACAAGGAATATCCGTTCGTGCTAAATTTAAAAACAAAAAATCTTTTTTTAAAACAGTGGATTTATTAAAGGATAAGAAAAATACAACTAGTTTAAAGGAAAAAGTTTTTTATAATGGAAATCTTTTAAATGCGTCTTATGGAGCATTAGGGGATTATTTTTCGTTAGGAGATGAGATATATTCTTATTATGGATGGGATAGTTATTCAGAATATCTTTACTGGATACAATTGATGAAAATCAGTCTTTATCTTGTTATTATGATCAGTGCTATTTTATTTATTTACAATATTTTTGCAATCTCCTTAGCGGAAAGAAGAAAATATTTAGGAATTATTGCAAGTATTGGAGCTACCGAACGGCAAAAGAGAAGTTCTATGTATTTTGAGAGCTTTTTTATGATGATCATAGCTTTGCCTATTGGTATTTTTTCAGGGGTACTGGGAATTAAGGCGGTTGTCTATATAATTAAAGATTGGGTACAAGATATTTTTAATGTGAGCGTTCCTTTTCGTATGGTTATTTCATGGGAAGCGGTCATTGGAATTGTTTTGTTAACGATTGTTTCCATTTATTTATCCGCCTTTTTGACATTGAAAAAGGCAGGAAAAATTACGCCAATTGAAGCCATTCGTAGAACAAAAGAATATAAAATAAAGCGACAAAGAAAAGGAAAAGGAGCCATCGCAAAACACTTCTTTGGAATGGAAGGGAAATTAGCCGTAAAAAATGGAGCGAGAAATAAGGGGACAAAGACCGTTATTTTTTCTATGGTTGTTACCTTGCTCTTATTTATTGGAATTTCCACTTATATGAAATATACGAAAGAATCAACAGATAATTATGGTGAGTCCAATTATGATATTATGATTCATAATTTGGACATAGAACGAGGAAATCAAGTGATGCCAAAACTGAATCAAATGGAGTCTATTCAAGAGGCAACGCAGGTGATTGCACAGACGTTTTGGTTTACGAAAACAGAAAAAGACGATCTTGTTGGTACTATCATTTCCTTTGATAAAGAGTATGAAAAAAGTTACTGGAAACAAGTAACAGGGCAAGAGGTGGAGAACATTCAATGGAAGAAAGGAGATCCGATTCCTGCTATTGTAATTCCAACTTATAATGTCTATATGGATGACAATGTGTACAAAGATTGGGAAATTGGAAAGCAATACGAGATCCGTTTAGAGTCAAAGACTGGAGACGGCTATCGACAAAAGACAGTGGAATTGGTTGGTATCAGTGGTGTTGCTCCAAAAGGATGGTATCAAAAGAAAGATGGAGTTATTTTAAAAAATGATACTGTTGGAAATGAGAATTTAATTTTAATTCCTCGTAGCATTGCAAATCAGATAACACAGAAGGTAAAAGAAGGAGAGCATAGCGAATGGTATAATGATATTTATATTTCTGCCAATGGCGATGTGGAACAGACGAAAAAAGAGATTCAGACATTGTCATGGAGCTTTCTTTCTGGAGAAGTGAAACCTATGACGGACAGTAATTATAGGGCTCATGAAGAAAAAATGAAAAATGTTCAGATGATTTTATTTTCTGGATATATCGTGTTAGTTACCATTATTTGTGCTTTAAATATTATGAATTTAATGAATAATAAAATGGAAGTGAGAAGAAGGGAGATGGCAATGCTTTCTTCTATCGGTATGACACAAAACGGGATTTCAAAAATGCTTTTCATAGAAAGTATGATATATAGCGTAAAATCCATTCTCATTAGTATTCCTTTTATTGTTGTGATTCAATTGTTTATGTTTCGTGCATTCAGTGATGGTGGAAGATGGATCAATGGACACTATGAACAGGCAGTGCCTCTGATTCCATGGGTTAGTATGATTCTTGGATGTATTGGTTTAGTCCTTGTCAGCGCTGGTAGTTTCCTCTATGCTTATTCCAAAATTAAAGATGATAATATGATAGAACAATTAAAAGTAGATTCATAAAAATTGGACTCTTTTCAAGTATTATAATTTGTGCTAGAATAAAAAAATAATAGAGAGAACGGAAGAAAACAGGAAATAAGTTGTGTGTTGCAGTTTATTTCCTGTTTTTCTGCAAAGAAAGGAAGAGGTCTTTCTCTTAGGTATTTGGAATAAAAAGATAAGGGAAAAGAAGTATGATAAATAAAAGGAGGAAGTATGATTCAAGTATTCGTAAAATTTTTTATTAAAGATTATGAGAATATCCAAGATGCCAGTGTGCGCCAAGCCTATGGAATGTTAGGTGGAGGGCTTGGAATCGCTTGCAATCTGATTCTATTTCTAGCCAAGTTAATTGCGGGTATTATGACGGGAGCTATTTCGATTATGGCAGATGCCTTCAATAATTTATCAGATGCAGGAAGTTCTATCGTAACGCTGATTGGATTTAAGTTAGCGGGAAAACCAGCCGATAAAGAACATCCATTTGGACACGGGCGTATGGAATATTTAGCAGGACTTTTTATTTCCGCAGCGATTATGCTTGTTGGATGGCAACTTGGAACTTCTTCCATTGATAAAATTTTGCATCCAGAAGAAGTAACTTATGGTATGTTATCCATTATAATTCTAATCGGATCTGTGCTTGTAAAGTTTTGGATGGCATCTTACAATCGATATTTAGGGAATAAAATTCAATCCGCCACGATGAAGGCGACGGCTATGGATAGTTTAAGTGACTGTATTGCTACGACAGCAGTATTGCTCAGTATTGCCATTGGCTATTTTACAGATTTACAAGTGGATGGAATTGCAGGGCTTATTGTTTCTATCTTTATTTTTATAGCAGGAATTAATGCGATGAAGGATACGGTACAGCCTCTTTTAGGGCAGGCTCCAGATGCTGAGTTTGTAAAAGGGATCGAGCGAGTTGTTATGTCTCACAGTGCGATTGTTGGAATTCATGATATGATGGTTCATGACTATGGTCCAGGAAGAGTGATGGTGTCTCTTCATGCGGAAATTCCAGTGGAAATGGATTTTATGGAAGCCCATGATATTATTGATGATATTGAAATGGATATAAAAAATGAATTTCAATGTGATATTACGATTCATATGGATCCAGTTGTATTAGAAGATGAGAAAACAAATCAAATGAGAGAGCGAGTAAAAGGAATTGTAGAAAGTGTAGAGAATGATTTGACAATGCATGATTTTCGTATGACAACAGGTCCCCTTCGTACTAATTTAATTTTTGATGTGGTTGTTCCATATGATAGTAAAAAGACGGATAGAGAAATTAAAGAAGAGATTACAGAACAAGTATCGCAGATAGGAGAAAACTATTATGCGAGAGTACAAATTGATAAAGGATAAAGGATTGAAAAAAGTACAAGAGTTTTTCTTGTACTTTTTTTAGATCCTATTGACAAAAAAAGGAACCTATTGTATTATTGTATTAACAGCTTAGTACAACAATACAATAGTACAATTAAAATAAAAAGAACCAAAGAAAGGAGTTTTGTTATGGCATGGGAGATTAGAGCTGATAGACCTGTCTACGCCCAGTTAATAGAACAGATTCAGCAGAAAATTATTTGTGGAGAATATCCGCTAGGAAGCAGACTTCCATCAGTAAGAGATATGGCAGCGGAAGCGGCAGTCAATCCAAATACAATGCAAAAAGCGTTGGCAGAGTTAGAACGAACAGGACTTTTATATTCACAAAGAACAAGTGGACGATTCATTACTGAGGACAAGGAGTTGATGATGATGATGAGAGAATCTATGGCAAAAGAACAGATAAAACAATTTGTAAATCAAATGCAAAGACTCGGTTTTAGTTTAGAAGAAATTTGTGATATGGTAAAAAAAGTGGAGAAGGAGATGGAGTCATGAACTTATTAGAATGTAAAAATTTAAGCAAATACTATTCTGGGAAATGTGCTCTAGATCGTATCGATTTAACGATTGAAAGTGGAAAGATTGTTGGTCTCTTAGGGCCAAACGGAAGCGGAAAAAGCACTTTGATTAAAATAATCAGTGGGTTATTAAAACCATCCGATGGGGAATTAAAAGTAGCGGGAAAAGACGTTGGAGTGGAAACAAAAAAAATCGTTTCCTATCTACCCGATCACGATTATTTAAATGATTGGATGAAGGTAGAAGATATTATTACGATGTTTGAAGAGTTTTATGATGACTTTGATCGAAAAAGAGCGGTAGATATGATTACAAAGCTGAATATTGATACAAAGCAACAGCTCAAAAACCTTTCAAAAGGAACAAAGGAAAAGGTACAATTAATTCTTGTAATGAGCCGTCATGCCAATTTATATTTATTAGATGAACCAATTGGTGGTGTGGATCCAGCTGCAAGAGATTATATTTTAAATACGATTATTAGCAATTATGAAGAAAATGCAACGGTTATCATTGCAACCCATTTAATTGCGGATATTGAGCAAGTGTTAGATGAGGTTATTTTTATTAATCAGGGGAAAATCGCTCTTCAATCTACAGTCGATGACATTCGAGAACAAGAGGGAAAATCTGTGGATAGTTTGTTTAGGGAGGTATATAAATGTTAGGAAAATTGATGAAATATGAATGGAAAGCAACAAAGAGAACATTTCTTCCTTTATACGGTGCTCTATTAGTGTTAGCATTGATCAATGGATTGTTCTTTCGCATTGATCATGTGGATCAAAATGGAATTGCTAATAGTTTAAAAGTAATTGTTTTACTTACTTATGTGGCAATTATCATTGCAACATTTGTTATGACAGCGGTCGTTATGCTACAAAGATATTATAAAAATATTCTTGGAAGAGAAGGCTACTTAATGAATACACTTCCTGTTAAGGGCTATGAGCTCATTTGGTCAAAAGGAATTGTTTCCACTCTTTGGTTTGTTGGTAGCACCTTCGTTGTTATGGTTACCATACCAATCATTTTCTTTATTACAAGTCCAGAGGCTTGTACAGAAGTGATAAGCTCTATTTTTACGAAAGAGTTTTGGACATTAGCTATCCGTGGTGTAGGAAGAGGTCATGTGTTTGCTTGGATGATGGAATTATTTGTTATAGCTTGTATTTCTTGTTTTTTATTTTGCATGAAAGCCTATGCTGCTATGTCATTAGGTCATTTAACTCATAAGTCAAGAATGATGGCATCTGTTGGATTTTATATTGCCATGGACTTTGCAGAAAGAGCCATTGTAATGTTTGGAGCAATTTTATTTGGTATATTGTTTAAAACAAATATTGGAGTGTGGCTTGGAGATTTATTACAACAGGGTACAGGCGTTATGGGAGTCCATGTTTTCTTTATCGGAGTTATTGTATATGAAGTGATTGTAACGGTTGTATATTTCTTTATTTCTAAATATGTGCTTGATAACAAATTAAACCTTGAATAAATTTGAATGAAAACAAAATAAAACAACGAAAAGGAACAGTAGATTTTATGAGACATACTGTTCCTTTTTTCAATGAAAAATTTGTAAAATGTATTTTTCATCGTTGTTATTTCAATAGTTTAAAATTTTTTGAAACTTTTTTTCTCTTTCAAGCGTCTATAATATAAATAAGAAAAGAGAAAAGAAGAAAAGAGATAATAGGGTGTGTTAAAATTTTCAATAGTTATGATAGAAAAGAGAGAAGAAATGTATGAAGAATAAAATAATGGAAGAAAAAGTATCTGTATACTTAATGGAAAATTATGAAAACTTGTATCGGATCGCCTATAGCTATATGAAAAATAGGGAAGATGCAATGGATGTGGTACAAGAAAGTGCTTATAAAGCTATTCGTTCTTTCGAGCAAATCCGAACAGAAGGTCAGATTGCTTCTTGGAGTTATCAAATTGTGATTCGGACTTCGATTGATATGTTACGAAAGAAAAAAAGGGAAGTCGTTGGGATAGAAGAGTATCAAGAAGGAGGAATGGAAGATAAGTATGAAGATGTGGATGTTATGAAGAGTTTAGAGATTTTATCAGAAGAAGAAAAAAGCATTATTATTTTAAAGTATTTTGAAGAAAGAAAGTTAAAAGAAATTGCAGAGATTATGATGGAATCGGAAAATACAATTAAATCCAGACTCTATCGAGCATTAAAAAAATTAAAAGTAGAATTAACAATAGAAAGTGGGGACATACTATGAAAAAGAATCCATTAGGAGAAATGAAAAAAGAATACGAAAGTATTGAAATTCCAGCAGAATTAAAAAGTCGATTAGAGAATACCATACACCAAGCAAAAGAAGAAAATAAAAGAGTAAGATTTTTTAAAAAACTTCCAAAAAAGATAGGATATGGTGCAGTTGCAGCAGTATTAGCAATCACTATTTTAACGAATTATAATGAGCAGATGGCCTATGCAATGGCAGAAGTTCCTGTATTAGGAGCAATTTCAAAAGTGGTGACATTTCGAGAATATGTAAAAAATGATGGCAATATGGAGGCAAATATTAAAACACCGAAGGTAGAAGGAGACAGCGAATCTGTAAAAGATTTAAACGAACAGATGCAAGCTTATACAAATACCATTAAGAAAAACTATGAAGCCGATTTAGAAATGATGATGAAAGAAGAAGGAGCAGATATTGATGCATTGACAAATCATGAGTCTGTAACAACAGATTATGAAGTGGTAACCGATAATGCAAATATTTTATCGATTCGAATTAATACTACGATTGCAATGGGTGGAAGCAACAGCTTTTCTAAATGTTATACATTAGACAAGAAAACAGGAAAAATATTAGAATTAAAGGATTTATTCAAAGAAAGCAGCAACTATCAAAAAGTGCTAAGTGAAGAAATTAAAGCCCAGATGAGAGCTCAGATGAAAGAAGATGAGGATAAGTCATATTTTATTGATACGAAAGATGTAGGAGAAGGCTTTGATTTTGAGCAAATAAAAGCCGATCAAAATTTCTTTATCGATAACGATGGCCACTTAACGATTGTATTTGATAAATATGAAGTGGCACCAGGATATATGGGAATATGCACGTTTACGATTCCTAAAAAGGCAATAGAAAAGATTATAACAACCGATTCCTTATTAAAATAGAAAAAATCAGATAGAAAAATAAATATTTTGAAAATTTTATAAGTTGTTCTTGTCATTATTGATGAGTTTTGGTATTATGGAAAGGAATCCATGAGGAACAATTTGCTAGCCTGTTTCTCGTATTTATAGAGGCTTATGCCTTTCATGTAAACGATGGGAAGCACGCTTTGCGAACTTCTCACGTTGGCGGGCAGTCGTCAAATATCTCCTTTAGAAAAAATGGAAACTTTGTTTCTCTTTTCTAAATTTGCTGTTTGACCCGTTGCCTTCGCGTAAATAAAGACCACAAGCATAGGGAAAATTAAATAATGCTTGTGGTCTTTTTTTATAGGATAGGAAATTTCTTTTCCTATGCTATCATATCATATAAAAAACACTACATTTAACTTTTTTGATGAAAGAAAGGAAAAGGAAATGAAATGGCAAAAATTAGATAATACAGCAAAGATTTTTCCTGTTATTGCTAGTGAAAATCTTACCAATGTATATCGAATCTCTGTAATTTTAAAAGAAGATGTACGTCCAGAGATTTTAGAAGAAGCATTGTTGGAGATTTTGCCTTGGTTTCAAACATTTGATGTACGTTTGAGACGAGGGTTTTTTTGGTACTATTTTGAAAAAAATAAGAAAAAGCCAAAGGTCATGGAAGAAGTTACTTATCCTTGTCGATATTTAGATCCTTATGCCAATAATCAGTATTTATTTCGAGTCACTTATTATAAGAAAAGGATTAATTTAGAAGTATTTCATGCAATTACCGATGGGTTTGGAGCAGTTAATTTCTTAAAAGAACTGATCTATTGTTATTTTGATCATTTAGATGGAAAGAAAACAACAGAAACGAAAGGTTCACCAAGCGAAGACTGTTTTTTAAATAGTGAAGATAGTTATTTAAAGCATTATAAAAAACAGGACGTAAAAGGATATGAAACAAAGCGGGCGGTACAATTAAAGGGCGAGCATTTAAAAGGTGGAGCCGTTGGTGTCGTTCATGGAATGTTTCCAATAGAAAAAGTAAAAGAAGTGAGTAAGAAATATGGGGCGAGCATTACGCAATATTTAACTGCTGTTTTAATTTTTTCTATTTATGAAGCTTATTATAAGGCAAAGCCAAATGGACAGCCAATTCGAGTCAATGTACCAGTCAATTTAAGACAATACTTTGAGTCAACCACTACAAGAAACTTTTTTGGAGTTATTGGGGTTGGAATGGCGTTTGAAGAGAGAGAGTATCGTTTTGAAGAAATATTAGAACAAGTAAAACAAGATTTTAAAGAACAATTAAATAAAGAAAGTTTGGAGAAACTCATTTCTTATAATGTGTCAAATGAAAAAAAATGGGTTGTTCGTTTAGTTCCACTTTTTGTAAAAAATATAGCAGTAAAATGGATTTATAGAAATTCTATCAAAGCATTTACAACAACTCTTTCTAATATTGGAGCCATTCAATTGCGAGAACCTTATGCAGATCGGGTGGAAAATGTCACATTAATTATGGGAGCATCAAAAAAACAAGAGGTTAAGTGTGGAGCTTGTTCTTATGGAGAGACAATGACTATGACTTTTAGTTCGGTATTAAAAGATGTTTCGATACAAAAGGTCTTTTATCGAAATCTTGCAAATGATGGGATTCCCGTATCGATTATGACAAATGGAATTTATTATGAGAGAGAAGAAGAATGAGAAAGGAGGAAGAGGAGTGGCGTATTGTAAGCACTGTAAAGTTGAAATTTTAGATGAGACGAAAGTATGTCCTTTTTGTCAAAATAGAATAAAAGAAGATGAAAGAAAAGGGGAAGACTCATATCCAGATATCCGAATGAAGCGGAAAGCCTATCGTTTTGTTTTAAATATCTTTTTCTTTTTAGCTATTATCGTGTGCGTAGCCATGCTTGCCATTAATCTTTTCTATTATAAGGGAGAATTTTGGAGTATTCTTCCGATTGGTATTGTTTGTTATTCTTGGTTTGCTATTCGCTATTGTATTTTTAACAATGTAAATGTAGGGGCGAAAATTATGTTGCAGTTGATTTTGACACAAGTATTACTTGTATTTATCGACTGGAGAGTGGATGGATACACAGGTTGGTCAGTAAATTTCGCATTTCCTGCATTAATTTTAATTGCCGATGGAGCTATTTTAATTTTAATGGCGGCAAACTTTATGAATTGGCAAAGCTATTTACTCTATCAGATTCAATTATTGCTGTTAAGTTTATGGCCATTGATTTTATATTTAAAACATTGGATTACAAAACCGATTCCAACATTTATCGCAATTTTTATATCTTTTGTTATTTTTCTAGGAACTATGGTATTTGGAAACACAAAGGCGAAGGATGAATTATTACGGAGATTTCATATATGAGAAAAGAATGGAAAGAAGGAAGTGTTCGAGGGCAACTTGTTCGTGCTATTATGGCAGATGTAACGGCGACGGAACATTTAGGAAGAAAAATACAGACAGGAGAGTTAAGGGCCAATCCAAAAGAAATGGAGTGGAAATGTCCAAGAAAATATGTATGGGAGAAGATAAAAAGAAAGAATTACACATTAGAAGTACATTCTCCTAGAAAAAAAGAAGGAGATTTATGGATCTTACAGTTGCATGGTGGTGGATATATTGGGCCTATGAAAAATGCGTATCGCAACTTTGCCATAAAGTATAGTGAAGCAAACGAAGGAGCAACGGTTGTCACACCAGATTATCGAGTAGCGCCAGAACATCCATTTCCAGCCGCTCTTAAAGACTGTATTGATGCCTACCAATGGATTTTGGCAAAAGGGGTAACAGAAGAGCAAATAGTCGTTGTTGGAGATTCAGCGGGAGGAGGACTTACGTTTGCATTAGGGCATTGGCTAAAAAAGAAAAAAAAGAAAATGCCAAAGGCGATGATTACTATGTCTGCTTGGACGGATGTTACTTGTAGCGGTTCTTCCTATAAGGAAAATTTTGATAAAGATCCTTTGTTTGGCAATACAACAGAAAGTATGCTTTATCGAAAAGATTATATGGGAGATCATGATTTAAAAAATCCTTATCTTTCCCCTATTTATGGAGATCTTACAGGATTTCCACCAATTCATATGCAAGTGGGAAGTTATGAAATGTTATTAAGTGATACGGAAGATTTTGCAAAGAAGGCAGAGCAAAGCGGAGTTTTAGTGGAAGTAGTTATTTTTGAAGGAATGTTTCATGTGTTTCCGATGGCAGGAGCATTAGTGCCAGAGACGAAGGAAGCGTGGAAAGCTATTAAGAATTTTTTCGATCGCATTTATGAAAGAGACGAAGAAAGTGATGAAAAACAAGAAATTATTGAAAATTTTTCTCAATAAGCTTTCCGATAATTGTAATTTTATAGA
>UQVN01000058.1 GCA_900544525.1 uncultured Eubacteriales bacterium | reverse complement strand
GCGGCGGCTGTGGTGCCAGATTCAGAAGAAAAGAAAGTAATCGAAGAACAAGCCGATGAAGAGAATCAAGAAAAAGATGCTGTACAATCAGAAGATCAGAAAACAGAAGATACTGTTTCAGAAGAAGATACATCTGCTACAACAGAAGACATGGTAAAAGATGAGACTGAGAATGGAGTAGAAGACGCAACGGTAACCGATACTGAAAATAATGGGGACAGTGAAGAAGTTACTACAGAAGGAACAGAACAAGAAGCTACACAACAAGATGTAACCGTTAAAGAAGAACAAAAATCAGTTATGATCGGTTCAGAAGGATACGATACATTGCAGGAAGCAGTAGATGCAGCCAATACCAATGATACGATTACATTAACAAAAGATGTAGAAGTATCATCAAAGATTGTTGTATCAAAGAATATAACAGTTATATCTGAAACAGAAGATGTGAAAACAATCCATCGTGCAGAAGGCTTTACAGATGCTATGTTCGAAGTAAAAGGAGGAGCACAGTTACGTTTTGGTAAAGAAGATGGAACCAATGCGGTAATCGTAGACGGTGGTGCAAAATGGGTTGTGAATACTCTTGTAGACGAAGATGGAAGTTTATTAGACGATTCCCTTACTGCTAATGGGGCTGTTGGAGAAGAGCACAAGGAAGAAATTAGCGATGAGGAGAATAACAATCAAGAAGAAGCAGTAGAAACAACAGAAGAAGCTGAGGGAACAGTGACAGATGCTGTGGATACAGAAGAAGTGACAACAGAACAGACAGAAAATACAGTAGAAGATGCAACAGGACAAGAGGGTTTAGAAGAAGTTGCAAATAGGGAAGAAGAGTCTGATGTTATCGAAGATGGAAATAAAACGTTCGCGCTGAAAGCAGGGATGAAAATTGCAGCAGTGGATGTGGAATCACCTACAGTAGAAGAGGCTTATAATGCGGGAATAAAAGCCAATGCTTCTATGATTCAGATCACAAATGGACAAGTATATGTATATAAAAATACAGTCGTTCAAAACAACGATAATACGAATATAAGTAACGGCGGTGGAGCCATTCAAAACAATGCAGGCGGGAATGGAACTGTATTTGTATATGGTACCGTTCAGAATAATAGTGCTAGTGGAACAAACGCCAATGGTGGAGCCATCTGTAATAATGGTTTTGTAAATGTATATGATGGAGCGATTATTTCAGGCAATAAAGCAACAAAAAATGGTGGAGCTATTGAAAACTATAGCGGTGGTGTTATGTCATTCCAAGGCGGAGAATTTAAAGACAACCAAGCAGAACTTGGTGGTGCTATCTGGTCAGATGGTAAGTTAGATATCCAAGGTGGAACTTATAAAAATAATAAAGCCGTAAAAAATGGTGGAGTTGTTTTTGTAGCAAGCCAACATGATAGCAGAAGAGTTACTTTCTATAATGGAGCATTTACAAATAATACAGCATCAGAAGGTCAAGATGTTTATTTAGGAACAGATTTTGCAGCGTTTCGAGGAAATGTGCAATTAAATGATGTATTTGTAAAAAGTGGAAACACATTAAAAGTAACAAACCCAATAAGCGGAAAAATTGGTGTTACTTATGAAAATCCAGAGCTGAATACTACAATTGCTACGGGAAATGGTTATACATTAAAGGAAAGTGATGCGCAAAATATCACATCCAATAATGAAATTTATCAAACAGCATTACAAGAAGGAGAAATAAAACTTGTATATGCGGCAGTTGTTATTGATAAACAGCCTGAAAATGCAAAAGCGGATATTGAAGACGGCACAACATTATCTATCGTTGCTCATGCAAAGAGTCAAGAGGCAGTAAGTTATCAATGGTATGAAAGTAGTAGTGCAACAGGAGAAGATGGAGTTGCAATCGATGGTGCAACAGCTTCTACTTATAAAGTAGAGAAAAAGAAAGTAGGAGTTTACTATTACTACTGTGTTGTAAGTGCCGAAAAAGCAACAGAAACAAAATCAGAAGTTGTTACAGTAAAAATGACAGATAAAACTTCAGCAGAAATTCCAACAATTACAACTCAGCCAGTTGGTGGAACTTATGATTTACAAAAAGAAGTGACAATGACAGTGGATGCTGTGGTAGAAGATGGTGGACAGCTTACTTATCAATGGTATCAAGCAACCAAATCAGACTTATCGGATGGATTATTAATTACAGGTGCTACAGAAAAAACTTACATAATGAAAGCGGAACAATCAGGTACTTTCTATTATTATTGTGTTGTAACAAATACCAAAAAAGATATTAAAAATGAAGTAGCAACAGCACAGACTCATGCAGCAGTTGTTGTTGTAAATGCAGCAGCAGTCGTATTTGATGGTGTTCCATACTCCAAAATAGAAGATGCGCTCCCTTATCTTGAAAAAGGAGAAGGAACATTAGAAGTACGAAAAGACATCACATTAAATAAAACAATTACGGTAGAAAAAGGCGATCTCGTAATCAAAGGAGAAGACGGAAAAGCTCCAGTGATAAAATTAGATAAATCACTTACAAAAGAAGCCTTTGTCGTAAACGGTGGAACACTTACATTAGAAAATGTAGTTCTTGATGGTGGAGCTGTTTGGACTGGAGATGTCAATCGCTATTTACAACGTGGTATGAGAAATACAGGAAGACAAGTAAATGTGTCAGCCATCAAGATGAACGGTGGTGTAGTGAACTTAGAAAAAGGCTCTGTTCTTAGAAATCATGTTGCATCTTGGGATGTATCAGGCATTAAGATGAGCGCAGGTACTTTAAATATCAATGGTGGTAGTCTTTTAAATAACTACGGTGGTAATCATGGTGGAGCTATTTACGCAGATTCTTCTAACTGTATCATTAATATGACATCTGGAACAATCAGTGGTAACCAAGCGCGCCAATCAACAGGAGCTATTTGTGCAGATTACGGAGCACAGTTAACTATTTCAGGTGGCGAAATCTCTAATAACTACACAAGTGGACGTGCGGGAGCTATTTATATTAATGGAACTTTGGTTATTTCCGATAACGCGCATATTCATGACAACCGTTCCGATGCAAATGGTGGTGCTATTGTGAATACAGCAGGTACTATGAGTATCCGAGGTGGTATTATTGAAAATAACTCAGCAGGTGGAAATGGTGGTGGAATTTCAAGTCTTGGTGGAATTCTGAATCTTCAGGGTGGTAAGATTCAGAACAACAAAGCAACATTAGGAAGTGGAATTTATATTGAACCTGCAGTAACAATTGCTGGAGAACTTGCATTAGATGGAGTTTCTGATGACATTTATACATCCCGTGTTTATACAATGACATTAGATGGAAATGGAGTGGATAATCCAAAGAGCCAAACAATCCGTTTCCTTGAAAAATATAACCTTCCAGTACTACAAAGAAACGGTTATAAATTCTTAGGTTGGTACACAGCAAAAGAAGATGGAGAGCAAGTTCAAACTGGTGACTGGATCAAAGCTACAAAAAATATTACTCTTCATGCACAATGGAAGTTAACAGCAACCGATGAAATTGAATTAACAAAACAATTAGAAGGTGGAGTTTTCTATATCGAAGATAACAAAGAGCTTTCTATTGCTGCAACAACAAAGAATAAAGCAGAAGTCTCTTATCAATGGTATCGTTGTGATGATGAGAATGGAACGAATAAAGTAGCATTAGAAGAACAAACAAGCGCTACATTAACTCTTCCAAATGAAATTGGAACTTATTATTATTTCTGTGTTGTTTCAGCAGAAGATGCCGTAGATGTTGTATCAGATACTGTAAAAGTTCAGATGATTTCAAAAGATGTTGCTTATACTCCAGAGTTTTCAAAACAACCAAAATCAGTAGAAAACTATGTAGGAGAAACAGCGGTATTTGAATCAAAAGCAACTACAGTTGATCAAGGAACTATTACATATCAATGGTATCGCAGTGCAGAGAACACAGCAGATATTGAAAAAGCAGAGAAAATTGATGGTGCAACAGAAGCAACTTATGAAGTGACTCCAACAGAATCAGGTGTATACTATTACTTTGTTGTTGCTACAAACACAATTAAAAACCAAAGTGATGTTGATACAACAGCCACAGCAGTAAGTAATGTTGTTCATTTAACAAGCCACGGTAAGATTACAGTGACAGACCTTTTAGCAGATAATAAATATATGCAAAAGGATTACTGGAATACCTATCGTATTAGCACAAAAGAATCCAAAGATGGTTATATTACCGATGTAAAGAGTGTAAGAGGTTCTTGGGGAAACAATACCCTTGATAAAGCCTTTGATGGAAACTGGAATACATTCTGGGAAACAAATAGTTCTGGTACTAATAATGCTGTAGAAATTACATTCAATAAAGAAGTAAGTTTAGACCGTATTGTTTATGCAACACGTCAAGATAGCCAAAAAGGAAAAGGTTATCCAACAAAATTAGCTGTTTATAGTAAAGATGAAAATGGAAATTATAAAGAAGTTGGTATTGTGGAATCAGCGGAAACTGGTGGATATCGCATGTTCACACTCCCACAAACGGTTACAACAACAGGATTAAAATTTGCATTTACACAAGGAACATGGAATAATTGGGCAAGTGCAGCAGAACTTGTTTTATTAAGAGCAGAAAATTCAGTATTATCAGGATGTGCAACTGTATTTGGTACAGCAATCCCTGGAGCTCAGCTATCTGTAAGCACAGATATTGTGGTAGGTTCTAAAGATAGCTTCCTATATCAATGGCAATCAAGTGATGATGGTGTAGAATATAAAGATATTCAAGGAGCAACTGGTACGCAGTATACTATTACAAAAGAAGATGCTGATGCAAACAAATATTTAAGAGTTGTTATTTCTGATACATCTGGAAAATTTGCTGGAACAATCGTATCTGAGCCATACCGCAGTTTAGTTAATGTAACATTAGAAGGAAATTCTACGATTGGTGAAACTTTAAAACCAGTTATGAGCTATGTAGAAGATAAGACAACTTATACGTACCAATGGCAAAGAAGTAGTGACGGTGCAGAATTTACAGATATCCAAGATGCTACCGAAGAAACTTATACCGTAGATAATACAGTGGCAAATCAGTACATTCGTCTTGCAGTTACAATAAAAGTAGAAGGTGTTTCTGCTGTTAAAACAGTATATTCGAATGCAGTACATATGGATACAACTGCACTTATGACAGGGGCACCACAAGTTGGCGGTATTTTAAAGGCCTCTGTAAAGGGGTTAGAAAAGAAAGACAATGTGGCTGTTTATACATGGGAAATTAGTGATAGTGAAGATGGACAATTTGACGCTATCGCTAATGAAGAAGCAACTTCTTATACAATCAAAGAAGGAGATTTGAATAAATATATCCGTGTAAAAGCATTCCTTACAGAGTCAAAAGAAACCGTTGTATCCGATGCATGGCAAGTAAAAGAAGCTGGTACTTATGAAACTTTAGAGGGTGATTTTGTATATTTATCAAATATTAATAAGGATAAATTGATTTCATCTTCTATTGGATATGGAAACTTGATGTACGATAAAAACACTAGTGGTGGTACAATCGCATTATTAGTGAATGGCGAAAAGAATTACTTCTTAAAGGGCTTAGGGGCTCATGCACCATCTACATTAGTGTATGATTTAACAGAGTATATTACATATTATCATTTTGATCGATTTATTGCATATTTGGGACTTGATAATGCGCAAGGAAATAATGGAAATGGTGTTAAATTTATTGTACAAACATCAAAAGATAATAAAACTTGGGCAACCGCTACAACAACAGATGTTCTAAAAGGAAATACAAATGCAGTTAAAGTAGATGTATCACTTGATGGAATAAAATACTTAAGAATTCATATTGATCATAATGGTTCCAATTCATATGATCATTCTGTTATTGCAGATGCAAAACTTGCAAATGTAGATTATACAGAAGAAGATGCGGATATTTCTTTATTAAAAACAGTAAAAGAATACGATGAAGCATTAAAATCAATTAAAGAGCAATATCCGAAGGAAACATATGAACAATTGATGCAAAGGGATGATTATAAGAAATTAATGTATCAAAGAACCTTTGTAAGTGATGCAAGTTATGCTTTAGTAAAAGCATATTTAGGAGATGATAGATATCGTTCAACCCTTGAGTGGTTCATGGATGATGTAGAAGCCTTAAATTTATATGTAAGAGGTGGAAAACCAGTAGGAACTTATGCAAGATTTATCCAAGTTCTTAATGAACTCTATACAAAACATAGCGAAGATTTGAGAGATGAAGCACATAGTTCTCTTTACAAGAAGATGATGATAACATTAGGTTTAACCCATTCATCAGATGTTGTATTCTGGTTGGATTTCTCCCAAAAATCAGATCCAGTTAGAAGATATGAAATTTATAAGAAGTTATACAATGAAGGTATGTTAATTACCAATATCTTTGAAAATCTGGAAGTAGAAGAAATGCGTTGGGTTATGAACAATATGCTAGACGATGAAGAAATCGAATGGTTAAACTACTATGTTCGGACACATTCTAGTGTAAAAAATATTGCACCTGAGAATATCAATAGCAATAACTTTACACCAGGGCCATACTATTTTATCGCCTATAGAGATAGCTTTGGCTATTATAATGCAAAATATTATAGCCAAGAAAATAAACAAAAATGGCAAGAAAAATATTCTTTAACAAATGAAACAGCAAATCCTAAGACAGACGTCTTTGATTTAAATATCAGCTACCAAAGCGGTAAGCCAAAAATTTGGACTGTCTTTGAAGAAGGAGCCGTTTGTGGAGGTATTTCAAAAACAGGAACAAATATTTTACAAGTTTTCGGTGTTCCAGGAGCTGTAATTGGTCAGCCAGGACATGCTGCATACTTACAGTTTAATTATACTAATACAAATGCTGGGGCAGATGGTATTGGTACATGGTCTATTCAAAACGACATTTCAGGTTGGGTACAGTCTGAAAAAGGTGAAAGAATGTTAAATGGCTGGGGAAATACAAACTGGGATAGTTACTATCAAGTAAGTTATGTATTACTGGCTCAAGCCGCATTAAATGATGAAGAAAACTATGCTCGTTCACAAGAGTTAGTAAAATTAGCAGATGTATATCGTGATAATACAGAAGAGCAAATCCGTTTATATGAAGAAGCATTACAAATTCAAGATCTCAATATGGATGCATGGGTTGGTTTAGTAAATACTTATGCAAAATCTGGTAAGTCAGAATCAGACTTTGTACAGCTTGCAAAACGTATTTCAGAAGCACTTACTTATTATCCACTTCCAATGAAGGATATTTTAGAAAATCTTATTAAACCACATGTAACATCAATTACAGGAAAAGCAGACATCGATATTTATGTACAAACAGCATTGAAAAAAGCATCAAAGGCAAACGATAGTAATACAGTTCAATCTGGTGCGTGCAGAACAATGGCAAACTATCTCCTCGGAAATAGTACATTTAAAATGGCCACATTCTCATTTGATGGAGAAAATGCAGGAAAAATTATATTAGATGAGTCTTATAATCCAGGAAATGAACTTCTTTACAGCCTAGATGGAGGTAATAGCTGGAAGTCTGCAGGGGTAACAACAGAAGTCACACTTACAGATGAAGAATTAGCAAGAGTTACAGAAGAAAATGATATTCTTGTAAAATTGCAAGGAGCAGTAAACTACTATACAATTGATATTACAAAAGCAAATACACCATCTAATCTTTATAGAAATGATGCAGAAAATCGTTTGATCGGAACCGTAGATGGATTAGAATGGTCTTCTGATGAAGGAAACAATTGGAAAGATCTTGCAAATGATACAACATTTGAAGGAGATCAAGTAGTACAAGTTAGAAGCAAAGCAACAGGTACTGTGAAGGCAAGTGATATTGCAACTTATACTTTCACAGAAGATACGGATACGGTAAGCAGAAAGTATATTCCGTTAAAATATATTAGTTATGTAGGAACATCTAGTGAAGAAGTAAAACAAGGTGGAAGTGCTACAAATGCGCTTGATGGTAAACCAAATACAATGTGGCATACATTGTGGGCAGGTGGCGATAACGAGCGATATATTACAGTGAAGTTTGATGAGCCACGCTACTTAACTTCTATTAACTATACACCTAGACAATCAGGAAATAATGGAAGATTTCTAGATGCTGAAGTCTATGTAAGTATGGATGGAGAAGATTGGATGTTAGCTGGTACTGCAAATAATTGGGCGGATAATGCAAAAGTAAAAACACTTAACTTATTTGGTCCAACTTATGCACAGTATGTAAAGGTGGTTGGTAAGAGAACCGTTGCTAACTTTGGTTCTGCAGCTATGTTAGAATTCTTTGAAGATACAACCGTTGAAAGTAAAACAGTAGAAAGTATTCAAGTAAAAACAGCACCTAAGAAAACATCCTATTTATTAGGAGATATGTTTGATAAAAAAGGATTAATTGTAGTTGCTCACTATGATGATGGGACTTCAAGTACAGTAAGACATAAATTCCTTAAGTTTGATAAGACATTCTTTGATACGTTAGGGGAACAAAAAGTTACTGTAAGTTATAAAGGAAATCCAAATATTTCTGCTACATTTGATGTCATCGTCAATGAAAATAATAAGACTCCTAAAAATCTTACAGTAGAAAAGATGCCAACAAAAGTACGTTATTTTGTGGGAGATTCTTTAAATACAGACGGAATGTTAGTGAAAGCACAGTATGAAGATGGAACAGAGGGATATATTTTCTCTGATCGCTATACAGTGACACCAAAGATATTTGAAGAAGATGGAAAAGAACAGAAGGTAACGATTTCTTATAAGAATGATACTTCTGTTGCTTCTGATAGTTTTTCTGTAGAAGTTACAAAAGAAGTAAAAGCGATTAAAGTGACAAAGAACCCAACAAAAACTATTTATCAAATCGCGGATACATTTGATGCGACTGGCTTAAAAATTGCCATTGTATATGCAGATGGAACACAAGAAGAGTTAGATAGTTCCGAGTATTATGTGGATTCAGAAGGATTTAGCAATGCATATGGCCAAAAGAAAGTAAACATTGTTTACACTAGAAAACCAGAAGTGAAAACAAGTGTTTCCGTAACGGTATATCCATATATAACAACTCCAGAGTTTGTGTTTGAAGCGTTTAATGGTGATGATACAGTGGCATTAAGCTATGCAACAGCAGATCAATTTCCAGAAGATGGAATGGTTATAATTCCAGCTACAGTAACAGCACAAGATCGTTTAACATTTAAAGTAACAGCAATTAATCGTAGTATCTTTGCAGATGCTTTAGAAATGAAAGCGGTAGTGATTCCAAACACAGTACAAAAGATTGAAAAAGAAGCATTTAGAAATGCAAGTAATTTGAAAGAAATCTACTTAACCGATTATAAAAACTTTGATGATTTAACAATCGCTGACGATGCTTTTAGCGGAGTAAATGCAATTGTTTATGTATCAAGCGATAAGATGGTACAAGAACTTAAAAACAAAAATATAAAAGCACTAGAAGGATTTTCTGTTCGTCCAGTGACAGATAAGGTAAAATCAATCGAAGTTACTGCTCCAAATAAGACAGACTATATGTTAGGGGAAGACGTTGATTTTACAGGATTTAAAGTGGTTGGAACATTAGAAAATGGAAGTCAAATAGAATTAAATTCCGATATGTATGCAATGAATGCTTTTGATAAATATAAAGCAGGAAAACAGACATTAACAGTTCGTGTAAAAGGTGGAACAATCACAGCATCCTTTACTATGAATGTAATTCCAGCAACACCTTCTATCAAAAAACAACCAGTATCTATGGCTTATGATACATCAGAAACAATACAGCCATTGAAAGTTGTAGTAGATAAAAAAGATGAAGGTCAGTTAAGTTATCAATGGTATTCTAATAACGTAAATTCTTATGAAGGGGCAACTTTAATTCAAGGAGCAACTTCTGATAGTTATACACCAGAATCAAAAGATCAGTATTATTTTGTTGTGGTGACAAATAATGATGCAGCAAATACAGAAGGAACTGGAGTATCTATAACAAGTGATATTGCTTATATACAAGTCGGAAGTTATGAAGCAAGAATTGGAAATCAATCTTATGCAACATTAAAAGAAGCGGTTACTGCAGCAAATGACGGTGCAAACATCCAACTGATAAAAGATATTACAGTAGGGGAAACTATTGTTATCAATAAAAATTTAGCAATAAGTGGTCATACAATCAAACGTGCGGATACATTTAATGGAGTTCTTTTCCAAGTAAGCAAGGGAACCGTTCTTCTTGAAAATGTAGAAGTCGATGGTGGAGCTGTATGGACAGGAACTGAAGATGCTGTATTAAAACGTGGTACAAGCAATACAGGTGTTGTTGCAGATAATGCATTAGTTCTTATTACTGGTGGAGAATTAAACTTAGGAAAAGGTGCAGTTCTTAAAAATAATGCTAATAATAGTAATAACTATGGAAGAAATGGTGGTGCTGCTCGCATCAGCGGTGGAACTCTTCGAATGACAGGTGGAGAGATAAGAGATAACTACTGTACTCCATATGGTGGTGCAGTTTTAGCAGTCGGTGGTTCTGTGATTATTGAATCCGGTCTTGTATCTGGTAACCATGGAACAAGCTCAGGTGGAACATTCTGTATTGATCAAAGTTCAAATTTCACTATGACAAGTACAGAAAATCCAGAAGATACTATTATCGAAAACAACTTAGGTAATGGAAATGGTGGAGCTATTTGGTTATCAAATGGTAAAGCCACATTAAATGGTGGTATCATTCGCAATAATAAAGCGTCAAATGGTGGTACTGTTTATATGCAAGGAAACGGAACTCTTGAAATTGGAGATGTTACAATTACTGGTAACAAAGTAGGAAACATGGTAGATGGAATTTACTATGCAAATGGATCAATCAAGATTACTGGTGTTCCAAATATGGAGAATGATATTTATATCACAGCTCAAAGACAGTTAAATATAACAAGTGATTTAACAAATATTAAATCACAGATCCGTATTTCTAATCCTGGTAGCAATGCAGCGTTTGCAGTAGCAGATACAGAAGAACATGCAAAAGCTGCAGAAAATGCTTTTGTATTAGGTGATAAAACACTTTCTATCTATGCAGACGGTAAAAATCTGCACTATAAAAAGAAAGAATAAGTATAAAAGAATGGAAACTAGTACAGCAATAAAACTTTCCTAGTATCAATATACTCAAAATATTAGTTAAAATATGTCCCTCTTATGGTGGAAGAAATCAAATGCTTCCATTATAAGATGGGGCATATTTTTTTATTTCATAGGAAATCCCTTTCTTGTTCAGGAACCTTTTTGTAGTTCAGGCATAGGATAATAAGAATAGGAAAAAAGGGAGTGTCCGTTTGCGTTGTTATTCTTATGATTTTGCAGTAATTGGTGGGGATAGACGTCAAGTCTATCTAGCAAAGAAGTTAGAGAAAATGGGATATCGTATTTGTACGTATGCACTTTGTGAGGAAATAAATGGAGAAGGGGATACAATAAAAATGGTAGACTCTATGGAAAGTGCAGTTAAGTCTTCAAAAGTGATTTTAGCTCCAATTCCTCTTTGCTTACAAAAAGATGGAGAATTAAAATTCCATCAACGAGGAGGAGAGCCTATTTTCATTGAGAAATTACTTCAAGAAATACAAGAGGGACAAATGTTATTTGCAGGATGTATTCCAGAGGAAATGAAGGAAGATCTATTAGAGCGAGGCGTTATTATTTTTGACTATATGAAGAGAAAAGAAATCGCCATTTATAATAGTATTGCCACAACAGAAGGTGTGCTTGCCGAGGCGATTGCAAAAAGTCCAAGAAATATTCATGGAAGCAAAAGTGTTGTGCTTGGATATGGAGTTTGTGGAAAGACGCTAGTGCAGTACCTAAAGAGTATGTGTGCAAGGGTTACAGTTTGTGTGCGAAGAGAAGAAGTTATGGCAGAAGCTAGTATTGTAGCAGAACGAGCTGTTTTGATGGAAGAAATGCCAAATGTGTTAAAGGGCAGTCATTTTGTTTTTAATACGATTCCAGAGCAAGTATTAAAAAAAGAAATATTAGAACAAATGGATAGACAAACAGAAATTTATGACATTGCTTCAGGTAGTGGAGGAGTGGACTTTGGGAGTGCAAAGGAACTTGGAATCAAAGCATACTCTTGTCTAGGTCTTCCTGGCAGGTATGCTCCAGAGTCTTCTGCTGAGATTTTAGCTAACGTAATAAAGAAAGAGATAGAAAATCAATAAAGAATATTGGAGTTAATAATATGGATTTAAAAGGAAAAAAAATTGGTATTGCTTTTACAGGGTCTTTTTGTACTTATAAGAATGCAATGGAAGAATTAGAAAAACTGGTAAATACAGGTGCTAATGTCCAATGTATTTTCTCAGAAAATGCACAGACTATTGATAGTCGTTTTGGAAAGGCAAAGGAGTTTTTAGAACAAGCAAAGGAGTTAACGGGAAATCCGATTATGAAAACAATTGCACAAGCAGAGCCAATTGGTCCAAAAGGGTTACTGGATCTATTGGTGATTTTCCCATGCACAGGAAACACCATTGCAAAATTAGCCAATGGAATTACCGATACCCCTGTTTTGATGGCTGCTAAGGCTCATCTTCGCAATGAAAAGCCTTTAGTCATTTCGATTTCCACAAATGATGCATTAGGAATGAATATGAAAAACATTGGACTGCTTTTAAACGCAAAAAATATTTATTTCCTTCCGTTTGGGCAAGACGATCCGATCAAGAAGCCAAATTCTATGATCGCCCATACAGAACTTTTGATTCCTACAATTCAAAAAGCATTAGAAAATAAACAATATCAGCCATTGATAAAATCATTTTCTTAAATATTTTAAGGAATGAAAGAAGAAGGAACTAGAATAAAATAAACAGAGCGTAGTAAAAAAAGGAGTCTATATGAGTGGAATTGCGGGATTTTTTAATCCGTCATTGGATGTGACAAAAGAGGAAAAGTGGAAGAAAATTTTATTGGAAATGAATCAAGTCCAAAAGAGAAGAGGGGTAGACGATGAAGGTGTCTACCTAGAAAAAGGGTGTGGGCTTGCCCATGTGCGTCTTGCATCCATTGATTTAGTAAGTGGACATCAACCGATGATAAGAAAAAGGGGAGATCGTACATTTGCCATTAGTTTTGATGGTGAGATTTATAATATGAATTTACTGCGAGAACAGTTAAAAAAGCAAGGGGAAGTTTTAGAGACGACAAGTGATACCGAAGTGATTTTGTTAGGCTATATGAGAGAAGGGCTATCCTATATTGAGAGATTAAATGGTGTGTTTTCTATCGCTTTATGGGATTCCAAGGAAGAGACATTACATTTGATTCGAGATCGGTTAGGAGTAAAACCATTATTTTACACTATGGCAGGAGACGTTCTTGTTTTTTCCTCTGAAATCAAAGGTTTATTTTCCTATCCGAATGTAGAGCCAGTTCTTGATAAGGAAGGACTTTGTGAAATTTTTGCATTAGGGCCTGCAAAGACTTATGGAAAAGGAGTCTTTCATGGAGTGAAAGAAGTGTTGTCGGGACACATTTTAACGATAAAAAAGGGGGAAATCGTAGAAAATCCCTTTTGGGAACTTAAAAGCGTGGAACATACGGACTCCTTGGAAGAAACGATTGAAAAAACGGAATGGCTTTTGACTGATGCGATTCAGTCACAGATGATAGGGGATGTGCCGATTTGTACTTTTTTATCTGGGGGAATTGATAGTAGCCTTGTTACCGCTATTTGTGCCAAAGAGCTAGAAAAAAAAGGGAAGAAGCTAGATACGTTTTCCTTTGATTTTCGAGGAAACCAGACATATTTTAAGGCAAATGATTTCCAGCCGAGCAGAGATCGCCCTTATGTGGATCGGATGGTGGAGTATAGTAATACCAATCACCATTACTTAGAATGTGATAATATGCAACTGATTGAATACTTATCAAAAGCTGTTGATGCAAGAGATCTCCCTTGTATGGCTGATGTTGAGTCTTCTATGCTTTATTTTTGTTCCAAAGTAGCACCGATCAGTAAGATTGCTTTAACAGGAGAGTGTGCGGATGAAATCTTTGGAGGATATCCTTGGTTTCATAAGAAAGAAATGTTAGAATCCAATCATTTTCCTTGGTCTATGAGCATGGAGCCAAGACAGAGTTTACTAAGAGATGAAATCATAAAAGGGCTTCCAATGCAGGAATATGCGGATCAGGCGTATCAAAAGACTATTGATGAGACACCAGCACTTTTTGGGGAATCAAAGGAAGAGAAAAGAAGAAGAGAAATCGCCTATTTGAATTTAAAATGGTTCATGGTTACATTGTTAGATCGAATGGAACGAACGAGTATGTATGCAGGACTTGGTGCTAGAGTGCCATTTGCAGATTACCGTATTGTGGAATATGTGTTTAATGTGCCTTGGGAAATGAAATGTACAGATGGTATTGTAAAAGGCCTTCTTCGCCATGCAGGGGAGAAACATCTTCCAGCAGATGTGCTTTGGAGAAAGAAAAGCCCTTATCCAAAAACATATCACCCAGAATATGAGAAACTATTAGGAGCAATGTTGAAAAAAGAGGTGGATGATATCAGTTCTCCAATTCGAGCATTTGTCGATCCAAAGAAATTAGAACGATTTCTAGAAAGTCCGTCCGATTATGGAAAACCATGGTATGGACAGCTTATGGCAGGACCACAGATGCTTGCTTATTTGCTCCAGATCAACTATTGGATAAAGAAATATGATATAAAAATACGAGAATGTTGAGAAATATGGAGTGGTTTTTCAATACTATTTATCTTTGGCATTAATCTATAGTGACAAATCCCTTTTTATTAAAGTTGATAATCAATTTAGTGCAGAAATGAACTTATATAATACTCATTATACAAGTACTCATATTCTTGGAACAACTGGTGGAAATACGGACGATTTAATTGAAGCCATTGATTTAGCTGCAAAAGGAAGAATCAATCCAGCGGTTATGGTTACTCATGTAGGTGGAATTGATAGTATTGCAGAGGACAAACGCCATAAAGGATTATGGAATACAGAAGCAGAAAAAATCTTATTTGAACATTTTGGAGTAAAACCATTATCTGAAATGTAGAAACGATGACAAATAAAATGATATCATAAGATAGATTATAAGAAAGCCTTTAAATTCGTTGAAAAACGAAATTTAGAGGCTTTTTAATTAATATATTTATAAATGTAAAAAAATGGAATACCATAGTTGGTAAATTTTCGCCTAACTG
>UQVN01000057.1 GCA_900544525.1 uncultured Eubacteriales bacterium | reverse complement strand
TTTTATCTGAATATATAATTTTGATTTTTTAATATATACATTTTATAGGAAAATTGTTATGAGTTATGTTTATTGTTAAGATTATATAAAGAAATAGAGAATTTATGATTTATAGAATATAATATGTTAAAATTAGTCTATAAATGTAATAATATCTATATAAAATGGAGAAACAAATGTTAAATACAAGAAAATTTTCAAGAGAATTATATGATAAGGAAGTTGTCTTTAAAGCAGTATATGCACTACTTGATGAGGCGTACTTTCATTTAGATTTGGATAATCAATATTATATGATATCCATAACTCCAAAAGAAGAACAAGATATTCAAATATTATTTCAGAAATTGGAAGACAATTTAATAGCAGAAGAGACACGCCGAATGATAGCAGAAAAAACAAAAAATATTCGAGAAATGATAGTAGCAAGAGCATTAGCGTCTACAATAGTAGTTGATGATTCCATGATAGAAGAACAAGAAGAAATGTTTGATTCAAAAGAGATATTAAAAGATTGGTTTGAGGAAAATGAAGAATAAGTTATTTTTGAATAAAGAAATATATAGAGAAAGAAATATAAAAAGAGCAATCAAGGCTTATGAGGAAATTGCTACAATAAAAACAGAACAGAAAGAACAATATTTTATCTGTGAGATTATAGATAGCCGTTATGACCTTCAAACAACTATTTGGGAATTTGAAAATTATATTATCGCATTGTCCAATCGTATAGGAGAAAAAGTATGATATTATGTGAATCAATATTAATTAGTATCATACTGATTATGGGTTTCTATGTGACAACTACAGATATTCGTAAAGGTATTATTCAAAATAAAGTGTTGATAAAAGGTTTTGTTAGTGGTCTTGTAATAAATGGAATTTATTATTGTTTTTATGCAAAGGAATTTAGGGCTCTTTATTTTATCAATTTATTTGCTATGTGTCTTATTTCTATTTTACTTTACCGATTTCATTTTTGGGCTGCTGGAGATAGCAAACTATTAATCTGTTTGACTACTCTTTTACCAGCTAGATTTTATGATATTGGGAATAAGACGAATGTACCAGCATTAACAATGTTGATTTTTATTTTTTTACTGGCATATTTTCATGTAATTGGCGATACGATCGTACATATTTTTAAAAAGAAGAAAAAATACAGTAATGTTATGTTTTCTCATAAAGTAGTGTTGCAGTTATTAAAAAATTATGTGATAAGTATGTTATATCTCGGAGGACTAACAAAAATATTTTTAGTCGTGTTACAAGAGATTTATAAACAAAATCAATTATTTTTTACATTTTTAAATATTTTTATTGCGTTGCTTATTCAAAAATGCCAGTTTTTAAAAAAGTGGTATAGCTTAGTTGGTATCGGAGTATGGAACATAGTTTATAATTATAGATTTGGATTTCAAGGTATTTCCATAAAAAGTTATATTCTATTACTGGGAGTTTTGGTAGTTCGATATTTTTTAAGTTGGTATAATTACGAAGAAATCCCAACGAGTGAGATAAAAAAAGGTATGGTTCTTTCCTATGGAACAGTTGCTAAATTTCTTCCATCAAAAGTGAAAAATTTACCACACCATACCAATGAGGATATGAGTAGTCGATTGAAGGAAGAGCAAGTAGATGCTATTAAAAGATGGGAGAAGAGCAAATATGGAGAAGACACAGTTATTATTGTAAGAAAAATCCCATTTGCGATTTTTATCGTTTTAGGGACAGTGATATTTTTAGGAATAAGGATTATAAAATGATGTTAGGAAAAATAGTAGGATGGAAACAAGGGGAACGGTTAGTACGTTATACTTCTAATGATACAATTATAAATCAAAGTGATACGATGCAGATTGTTTATCCCGATCAATTGAAGATAAAAATTGGAAATGAAACTTTTATTTACCCAGTGAAAAATATAGAAGAAAAGGAATATTATAAAAACGATGTATTTCAAATCTCGGGAAAAGGAGAAATCACAAAAGTTTATTCTAGTAAAAATCAAGAGGTGGATATTTTTATTACGAATAAGTGTAATTCCAATTGTGTGATGTGTCCTTTGCCAGAGAATGTGAGAAGGAAAAAACAATTACAACAAAGTAGTTGGATTAAAAGTTACATTAGAGCGTTACCAGAAGAGATTGGTTATATTAATGTTACGGGGGGAGAACCAACGTTGGCAAAAGAAGATCTATTCTCGATTTTGTCGTTATTGAAGCAAAAATATCAACATTCAGGTTATCAACTTTTAACGAATGGAAGATCGGCCAGTGATAAGAAATTTTTACAACAGTTATTGCAATATATTCCAAATGGGATGCGATTTGCCATTCCCCTACATTCTTCTATAGAAGATATCCATGATGGGGTTACAAATTCTATAGAGAGTTTTAAACAAACGGATCAAGGAATTAAAAATTTGCTCCAGAGTGGACAAAAAGTAGAAATTCGAATTGTTGTATCAAGGAAAAATATCGATACAATGGAAGAAACAGCTCGTTATATTCGAGAATATTATCAAGGTGTATTTTGTGTTAATTTTATTGCTATGGAAATGATGGGAAATGCAGCAGTTCATAAAAACGAACTATGGCTTGATTATGAGGAAGCGTTTCAAAGAATAAAAAAGGCGATTGATATTTTAATTCATGGAGGAATTGATGTTCAATTATACAATTTTCCATTGTGTGCGGTTGAGCATGGGTATTGGTATCTTGCTGTGAAAAGTATTACAGAACATAAAATACGTTATATGGAAGAATGTACTTCATGTGTAGTGAAAAATATATGTGGAGGTTTTTTTGTGTCCACAAAAACTCTAATGAATCCAGAAGTTAAGCCAATAATAGGGGAATACAAATGAAACTAAACTATTTTAATTATAAAAAATTTAAAGACAAGTTTATGATTACAAACGAACAGGGAAGCTATTGTTTTATAGAAAAAGATACTTTGATGAATTTGGTACAAGAAGATTTTGAGCAGATTCCAGAAAGAATATTAAGAGAGTTAAAAGAAAAGTATTTTGTTTATGATGAAACAAGAGAAGTGTTTGTGGAAAAGGTAATGATGCCTTATCGCAATAATAAACAATACTTGTTTTCAGCAACCTGCTTACATATCTTTGTGTTAACAAATGCTTGTAATATGTGTTGTGTCTATTGTCAAGCACAGGATTCTGAACAAATTCACAAGGGTATTATGGATAAGGAGACTGCAAGAAGGGCAGTAGATATTGCGTTGCAATCTCCAAGTGATTTTTTAACCTTTGAATTTCAAGGAGGAGAACCGCTTACTTGCTTTGAAACAATAAAATATATTGTGGAATATAGCGAAAGAAATTGTAATGACAAAAAAATTCAGTATTCTGTTGTAACAAATACACTTTTGTTAAATGAAGAGATGATTTCTTTTTTTAAGGAGCATTATATAGTTGTTTCTACTTCTCTTGATGGAAATGAACAGATTCATAATACAAATCGCCCAACACAAAAGGGGGATGGGACATATGAAATTGTAAAAAATAATATCTTGCGATTAAAAAATTCAGGAATTAGTGTAGGTGCAATACAAACAACGACTAAAAAGAGTCTAGAAGATCCAAAAGCAATTATTGATGCTTATTTAAACGTTGGTTTACAACATATATTTATTCGTCCATTAACACCACTTGGCTATGCAAAAGAGCATTGGGATGAAGTTGGATACTCGCCAGAAGAATTTATTCATTTTTATAAGAGAGTAATCCATATTTTATTGGAATATAACAAAAAAGGAGTCCATATTGTGGAGGGACATGCACAAATCTTTTTAAGAAAGATATTAGCAGGTTATTCTGATAATTATATGGAATTACGTTCCCCATGTGGAGCAACTGTCGGACAAATAGCCTATTATTATGATGGTAATATTTATACATGTGATGAAGGAAGAATGATGGCAGAGATGGGAAATACGACATTTCGACTAGGAAACGTTTATCAGATGACATATGATGATTTAATGGAGTCAAATGTTTGTAAAATAACGTGCCAATCTTCCGTGCTAGAGAGTTTGCCAAGTTGTTGTGATTGTGTTTATCACCCTTATTGCGGGGTATGCCCTGTTATTAATTTGGCAATGGAGAATCATATATATGAAAGAACTCCGAATAATTATCGGTGCCAAATGTATAAGGGAATTTTAGATACATTATTTGAATGTATGTATTTCGATGAAGAGGCTGTTTCTATTTTTAAGACATGGATTTAGGTGGGAGGTTATGAAATTGCATAAGAAGAAAAAATATATAGGAATTGTACTTTCGATTTTATTAGTATTTTTAGTATATATCGGTCTTCAAGAGGAAGCACCAGTTGATGATATTTTAATAAAAGATGGAACATTAGAATATCAGTCTCTTGATAAGGGAATTTATTTAGGAGAATTAAAAGAGATTATTCCAGATGGAGAGGGAACATTATATTATTTTTCGGGAGATACTTATTCTGGAAAGTTTTTAAAAGGAATGAAACAAGGAGAAGGAAAGTTTGTTTGGGAAAATGGGGATGAGTATGTAGGCAATTATAAAAAAGATAAAATTTCTGGAAAGGGAACATATACTTATACGGATGGAGCGGTATACGAAGGGAATTTTAAAGCGAATAAACGACATGGAAAAGGAAAATTCACTTATTATGATGGTTCTATTTATAACGGGCAGTGGAAAAAAGACAAAATGCAAGGCAAAGGGACGTATACGTATGCCGATGGTTCGCGATTAAAAGGACAATTTGCAAATAATGAATTTGTAAAAGGAACGTATACAAAGAAAACAAAGAAGGGAGAATATATATTTTATATTCAAGATAAAGCGTTAACCAATAAAATTAATGTCCTTATGAAGAGTGGAAATTATTATGAAGGGGAGTTTAAAGATGGAAAACTGTATGGAAAATGTGAAGTGTTATATGAAGATGGGGATACTTATTCTGGAAATGTAGAAAAAGGGATGAAATCTGGAAATGGAACTTATGAATGGAAAGAAGGCGATCATTATGTAGGTGAGTGGTCAGAAGATAAAATGAACGGCAATGGAATTTATTATTTTAGTAGTTCAGATGTACCTTATATAAAAGGCACTTTTAAAAATAATAAACCGGATGGAAGCTGTATTTATTATAAAACAAGTAATAAATCCTACACAACAGAGTGGAAAAATGGGGTTTGTGTTGGAATTTCTGAATGAGAGGTAGAAAATACATATGAAAAATGAATTATTTCCAAAAATTGGACAATGTATCGAAGATTTTCTTTATGAGGAAGAAGGTAATATTACAAGAAATAAAGTAGTAACAATTGGGACTTTAGTTTTAGTATTGAGTCTATTAATGTATGATGAAGTTCTTGCAGGACATCGTTCTCATAGTTCCCATCGTTCTCACAGTTCCCATAGTTCTCATAGCTCTGGGTATGGTGGACATAGTAGTCATGAGAGTCATTCTAGTCATGCAAGCCATTCTTCTTCTTCTTCTTGGCATAGCTCCCATAGTTCCCATGGTTCTCATAGTAACCATAGCAATCATGCTTCTCATAGCAATACGAGCCATTATAGTGCAAATGACAGTGCTGGTACTCATTCAAATACTTCTGTTACAACAAAAGCAACAGGGATTGAAGTTGGCGATGTGTCTAAGATCTTAGTTCCGAATGCGAACGATGTTTCAAGTATTGATGAAACAGTAAATACGGTATTAAGTGTACCACCAAGTACAAAGGAATCCTAAAAGAGAGATAACATCAAACCTTTAAAAGATAATAAAAAGTGATAGAATTTTGAGACATAAGAAATACATCTTTTTAATATTTGATTGTATTCCTTATGTCTGGGTGAAAGGATGATGAAATGAAAGCACTCAATGGTATTTTTAAAAGAAAAAACACGAATAAGATAAAAGAAAAGGGGAGAAAAGTAAGAAAGAAATTTCAGATAGTAGCCATTACTTTTTGTGCCATTGTTGTTTTACTTTGTATTTTCTCAAGTGAGGATTTGGATTCAAAAGTTCATTCCTATTTAAGCTCCAAAGAAGATAAAGTATTGGAAGCCTTTTTCGATGATGATACAATACGCACATCGAACGAATGTTATGAATGGTATGAAAAAAATTTTCTTGGAATAACGAATAATGAAGCCTTAATGTGTAATGGGATTTCAGATGATGGAAAAACGAATTATAACAATAAAATAGGAAAAATAAAAATATATGAAAATACAAAGCAGGATACCCTCGTTTTAGAAGGAAACGAAGGAAAAAGTATTTTACATAAAGGAAAAGTAGGAGAGGTGATTGCTACAAAGAAAAAAGTCTATTATATCAATCGTAATCATAAAAATATTCTTGAATCTATTACGATTCAAACAAAAGAAAATAAGCAGTTAACAAAAGAAGGTGTATTATCCTTTGCCATACTTGGAAATACGATTTTATATCTTAATGAATCGCAAGAATTGGTATATTTAGATGAAAAAGACTTATCAAAAGAAGTCTTAGCTACTAATATCCAAAGATTTTGCGTTGGTGATCAGATCGTTGCTCAAAATGATAAACAAATAATATCAATTTCTTATGATGGAAAGAAGATAGAAAAATACGTGGATAATGCTATTTTAGGTGGATATAAAGAGAATGAAGTTTATTATTGTAAACTTCCAAAATCAGAAGGAGGAATGTTTCAGTTATATAAAATGAATACAAAAACGAAAAGCTCTGAAATGCTAAAAGAAGAGAAGAGTTTTATTAATGCTGTATATTTTGTAGATAATAAGATGATAGTGGATACAATTTAGTAATGTGATAAATCTAGTTCATGAATCCCTCATATTCGTCAGCTATTGTCAAATATGTTATGCAAAAAAATTAATAAAAATCATTCGTTTTGATATTTTTTATTGAAGTGTCCTATTGGTTACTTGGTTGATTACCTTGTTGTAAATAAAAAACTCCCTAGTCCTTTTCATATTTAGGAATAGGGAGTAAATTTTTATATGGAAATGTATGAGGGATTTATTTTCTATTTTTTACTAGTATCTTTTTCCTAGAAAATTACAGTATTTTTTAGAGTAGAAACAAATTTTATTTGTTGTTGGAAAAAATACTGCATATGTTTGAAGTCTCTTGAACATCATCCGTTCCATAAATGATACGATTGCCAAACGATGTTAGAGTATTACCACTCTAGTAATAAGATAAATCTAAATAGTTTAAATCACTACTATTTCCTTTCCAAGACCAAGCGATCCAGCCAACATTCTTTACTCTACCAAATCTCATGATTTTATCTTCATCAACATCTTCATTTGAATGATATCCTCCACATTCTCCAATTGAATATAATATTTGTTTTGGTATATTTGCATAAAAATCAAAAGAATAAAAAACGAAAACATCGCATTTGTTCATCCTAAAAAATATAAAAATTGTGATTTTGTACAATTCGTCAAAAATAAATGTGAAAATGATAAAAATACATTGACATTTACTAAAAAACTTATTAAACTGTAGTTAGTTAATAGTTAAGTAAATTAAATATAAAGTTACTACTTAGTGTAGAGAGTGAGAAATAGAAAAAGTGAGGTAAATATTATGAAGTATGATTTTACAAGTATTATGGATAGAAGAGGGAAAGATGCCATTGCTATTGATGGTCTTGGTACGAGACCTGGTTTTGCCCCAGAACGACCAAAAGAAGGATTCGATATTATTCCGATGTGGGTTGCGGACATGAATTTCCCGACAGTTCCTACGATTCCAGAGACGATCATCAAGCGTGTGGAACATCCTGCTTATGGATACTTTGATGCGACTGATGCTTATTATGATGCTATTATCCGATGGCATGAGGAACAAAACCATGTAACAGGACTTGGAAAAGAATGTATTGGTTATGAAAACGGGGTGTTAGGAGGAGTTATTAGTGCGTTAAACGTTTTGTGTTCTAAGGGAGACAAAGTGCTTATCCATACACCGACTTACATTGGATTTACTATGAGTTTGACAAACAATGGATACGATATGGTGCACAGTCCTTTAAAGAAAGATGAAGAAGGCATTTGGCGTATGGATTATGAAGATATGGAAGAAAAGTTAAAGACCGAGAAGATTCATGCAGCGATCTTTTGTTCTCCTCATAATCCATGTGGTCGTGTATGGGAGCGTTGGGAATTAGAAAAGGCGATGGAATTATTTAAGAAATATGATGTATACGTTATTTCTGATGAAATTTGGTCGGATTTGACTTTGCCAAATCATCAGCATATCCCAACTCAATCCGTCAGCGAAGATGCGCGAATGAGAACGGTGGCATTATATGCACCAAGTAAGACGTTTAACCTAGCAGGTTTGATTGGAAGTTACCACATTATCTACAACTCATGGCTCCGTGATAGGGTAGAAAAAGAATCTTCCCTTTGCCATTATAACGACATGAATGTTTTAAGTATGCACGCATTAATTGGTGCTTATAAACAAGAAGGAAAAGAGTGGTTAAAAGAGCTAAGAGAAGTGATGGAAGAAAATATCACGTATGCCTGTGAATTTATTAAAACAGAGTTTAAAGGAGTAGAAGTTACAAAACCAGAAGGAACTTATATGTTATTTATCGATTGTGAGAAGTGGTGTAAAGAACAAAATACTACAATCGAAGAAGTGGAAAAGAAGGCATGGGAAGTTGGAGTCGCTGTACAAGATGGAAGAATGTTCCATGGAGATTATGCAATCCGTATGAATTTGGCGCTTCCACTTTCTAGAGTGAAAGAAGCCTTTGAACGATTAAAAACTTATGTATTTTGTGAGAACAAATAAGATAGATAAGATAGATTAGAAGGAAAGAGAAATAATAAAAAACATAAAATGAAATAAAAAGTGTGAATGTAAGAAGGAGGTATTTTTATGGGCAAGGTTGCAGAAAAATACAAAGAGGTAGAAGCGTATATTATTGAAATGAGAAGATGGTTTCATGCACATCCTGAGTTATCGTTAGAGGAAAAAGAAACTTCTGCAAAAATTAAAGAGGAATTGACAAAGATGGACATTTCTTTTGAAGAGCTGAAACCAAACTATGGAATTATTGCGACTATTGAAGGTGTAGAAACAGGAAAGACGATCGTAGTAAGAGGGGATATTGATGCTCTTCCAGTAAAGGAAGATACAGGCTTAGACTTTGCCTCTAAAAACGAAGGTTTGATGCATGCCTGTGGTCATGATGCCCACATTGCCATGTTACTTGGAACTGCAAAAGTCTTGAAAAGTTTCCAAAAAGAGCTACATGGAACTGTAAAATTATTTTTCCAAGTAGCAGAAGAAATTGGAAAAGGTGTGGAAGAAGCACTGGCATATTTTGATACGATAGGTGGAGTGGATCAAGTGATTGGATTACATATTTGGAGTACTATGCCAGAAGGTGAAATTCTTCTAATTCCAGATGCGGTATTTGCAGGCGGAAGCGGATTTGAGTGCAAGATTCATGGACAGGGGGGACATGGGGCAAGACCAGACTTAGTGAACGATCCAGTTAAAGCGGCCTGTGATCTCGTATTACAGATTTCTTCGATTCCAAGTAATTACTATGATGTACTGGATCATAGTGTTGTATCCGTTGGAGCGATTCATAGCGGAACCGTTGGAAATGTATTCCCTTCGGAAGCAGTAATAAAAGGAACGACTCGCTACTACAAAGAAGGTGGACAGAAGAAATTAGCAAAGATTATGGAAAATATGTGCGAAGGAGTTGGGAAAATTCACGATGTGGATGTGGAACTCATTTACACAGGAGGAGTTATCCCTGTTATGAATAATAGGAAAATGATCGAGCGTGCTAGAGTATTAGTAAATGACGTAGAAGGCTTAGAGGTATCCACACAGACAGAGCCAATCTGTGCAGGAGATAACTTTGGATATATTCTGGAAAAATATGATGGATTTTATGGTGTGCTTGGAGCAGGAAAGAGAGAGGGTTACAACTATCCTCAACATCACTGCCAGTTTGATATTCAGGAAGAGTCTCTTAGAAAAGGTTCTGAATTTATGACACGATATGTCTTAGATTATTTGAAAGCATAAGAAAGAAAATGAGAAAGGTTTTATCCGCAGGAGGTAGGTATGGGAGTGAATAAGCCAGAAAAGAAACAAACATTTAAGATGCCACATTTATTTTGGATTATGATAGGGTTACTACTTGTGGCTAGTTTATTGACTTATGTGATTCCAGCAGGAGAGTTTGGAAAAGATGCCAATGGAACTATTATCGGTACAGAGTTTTCCTATTTAGGTTATCAGACACCTGTTAGTCCATGGAAAATGTTTATGCTAGTATTACAAGGAATGATAAATTCAGGTGCTGTTATTTGGACGGTTCTTGTAATGGGAGCGATGACAGCTGTTGTTATGGCAACAGGAGCTATTGATGAGCTATTGAACTGGGCTATTTATAAATTAAATGAGAATATTCTCATTTCCATTATGTTTATTCTCATGGTTTATTTAGGCGGGTTTGGTGGTTCTGATGCCCTAATCGCAGTAGTTCCAATTGGGGTTGTGTTCTGTAAAAAGTTAAAGTTAGATCCGATTTGTGCTATTGGTGTATCAACGTATGCTACATTAATTGGATTTGGTACAGGACCTACAAAACAGTTTATTACACAGATGATGATGGATGTACCAGTCTATGGAGCATTTTTTACTATGTTTATTAGTATGAACTTTTTCATGGTAATCGGATTGATTTTCTTATTACGATATGTAAAGAAAATCCGGAAAGACCCTACAAAATCTTTGATGTGGTCAGAAGGTTGGAACCCAGCAAATATGGTTGTTAGTAAAGAGGAAGAAGAGATGCTTAATAAAGGAACAAAACTTTCTCTTAGAACAATTTTGATTCTTGTTGTGTTCCTCGGACAGTACATAATTGTAGTTGCTTATCCATTGCTTACAGGAGATACGGGTAGCATTTTATATCTTATGGTAGCCCTTTCCCTTCTCGTTTCTATTATTACTGGATTTTTAGGAGGATTCTCTTTTGATCGCATTGGAGACGAAATTGTAAAAGGACTTCAAAGTATGGTATTTGTCGGCTTTGTAATAGGTCTAGCAATGGTAATGTCACTTGTTATGACAGAAGGGCATATTATTCATACCATTGTATATGTGCTTTCTCGTCCATTGATGGACTTACCACGAGCAGTTGCAGGAATTGGTATGACAGTAATTGTAGCTCTTGTAGGATTTATTATTCCATCTGCAACCTCAAAAGCTGCGATTCTTGTTCCGATTATTAAGCCGATTTCGGATGCGCTAAATCTCGATCCGAATCTTGCAGTACAGGCGTTTCAATATGGAGATGGTTTTACACATTTGATTACACCATTCCTTGGTTGGATGATTGGTTCTTGTATTATGGCAGGTGTTCCATTTACGAAATGGTTCCAATGGGTGATTCCAAAGGTTATAGTATTTATAACCATTTCTTTTGGCATTATGTATTTCTTGACAGAATCTGGATGGACTGCCTTCTAGAAAAGTGAAATAAAAAGATAAAGAAATAAATAAAATTATCAATTATAATAAATGCATACTACTATGAAAAGATCCATTTTATCATTGTTTTGATAAAATGGATCTTTTGATTTACGCAAAGATAAGAAGTCAATAGCGAATAAAAGAATTTTAAAGAAGTGATTTCAAAATAGATAAAAGAGTAGTATTAACAAAAGAAATCGTTTATATTGTATGATAAGAATAGGGATTAGTAGAAGGAGGGAATTTACTTGAAAACGAGAGAAGAAGTGTTAGCTTATGGTTTGTCTTTTAAGGATAGCTATCAAGATGCACCGTTTCATGATCCAAATTGGATATTGGTGCGCTATAAGAAAAATAAAAAGGCGTTTCTTTGGACTTATGAGTATGAAGGACAAATGAGAATCAATATTAAAGTGGATCCAGAATGGCGAGATGTTTGGCGAAATGCATTTGATTCTGTTATTCCAGCCTATCATCAAAATAAAAAGTATTGGAATACCGTTATTTTAGATGGTAGTATTCCAGATGAAGAGATCAAAAGAATGATAGCGGAAAGCTATGATTTAATTGTTGGAAAGAAAGGTTGAAAAAATCTTAATTTTGGGTATATTGGAAGTAGCAAAAGAAAATGAGCAAAGGAAAAATAATAATTACTATAAGGAGGATTTATAATGAGAACAATAGAACTTGGAAAAAGTAATATGCAAGTGTCTGTAATTGCCTCAGGATGTATGCGTATGAATGGATTGGATGAAAAACAAGCAGCTTCTTTTATAGAAAAAGCGTTATCTCTTGGTGTTAATTTTTTTGAGCACGCAGATATTTATGGAAAAGGAGAATGTGAAAAAATTTTCTCAAAAGCCATTGATATGAAACCGTCTGTTCGTGAAAAAATAATATTACAATCAAAATGTGGTATTGTCCCAGGAAAAATGTATGATCTTTCAAAAGAATATATACTAAAAAGTGTGGATGAAATTTTAAAACGTTTACAGACAGAATATTTAGATGTGCTTGCATTGCATCGCCCAGATGCTTTAGTGGAGCCAGAAGAAGTGGCAGAAGCATTTCGTGTTTTAAAAGAAAGTGGAAAAGTACGTCACTTTGGAGTTTCCAATCATAAACCACTGCAGATGGAGTTACTCCGTAAATATTTGGACGAGCCACTTGTTACCGATCAACTTCAATTTTCCATTACCAATTCTTCTATGGTAGAAAACGGATTAGAAGTGAATATGACAACAAAAGGTGCCATTGATCGTGATGGAAGTGTACTGGATTATTGTCGATTCCATGATATTACCATTCAGACATGGTCACCATTTCAATATGGATTTTTTGAAGGCGTATTTCTTAATAATGAGAAATTCCCTGAATTAAATCAGATATTGGAGGAAATCGCTACCCGATATGAAGTAACACCGACAACTATTGCTACGGCATGGATTTTAAGACATCCTGCTCATATGCAAGTCATTGCGGGAACGATGAATGAAAAGCGTTTAGAAGAAATTTGTAAAGCTTCCGAAATTACACTGAGTCGGGAAGAATGGTATCAAATTTATCTTGCCGCTGGACATATGCTCCCTTAAAGTTATGGATAGGTTGTAGTCTGGTATGGGATAAGAATTTATGCTATTTATATAGATAATGCTGATTTAATCTTAGCAAGTAATTCAGGTGAAATTAGATAAGAACTGAATTTGATAATATGAAACAATAGGAGATTTTAAAGGAATATTCTTGTGTCTTTGTAGACTTACCAAAGAATAGAATTTTTGGAACAGGAACGTCTTTGGATACGGCTCGTCTTAAATTAACATTACATCGTTTAACAGGGGTTGCGGTTCATTCCATTCAATATTTTGCATAGAGAAGAAATTTTCCTTACAACAAAAGTTTGGATTGAACATTAAGGAAGGGATATTACCATCATAGAAAGAGTGGTGATATCCCTTCCTTTTTGTGACACAAAGTGTGCCTTTAGTCGTTTTTATGTATCAGGTTTCCATCAATGAAGACATATTTAATTTCAGTTTCTAAAGAGAGAGGATTCCCTGTTGTAATAACAAGATCTGCATCCTTTCCGGCAAGAAGACTTCCCACTCTATCTTCAATTCCTAAGTGTTTTGCAGGATTAATAGTGATGGCTTTTAATGCTTCATATGGATCCATGCCTGATTTCACAGCTAATCCAGCACAAAGTGGCAAGTATTCTTGTGGAATAAAAGGAGAATCTGTAATAATAGAAACTTGACAGCCAAGTTTTGCAAGCACACCAGGAGTTTCAAATGTTTTATTTTGTAACTCAAATTTTGTAGCATGAGTAAGCGTTGGTCCAACTGCTAATGGAACATTTTCTTTGGCTAATGCTTCGGCAATTAAATGTCCTTCTGTTACGTGCTCTAGTGTAATATCCAAGTCAAATTCTTTAGCGATTCTAAGAGCAGTAAAAATATCATTTGCTTGATGTGCATGAGCCTTTAAAGGGATTTCTTTCTTTAAAACGGGAAGAAGTGCTTCTGATTTCATATCAAATGCTGGTTCTTTTGCTGGATCACCATGAGCATTTTCTAATTTTTTTTGATATTGAGTTGCTTTAAACAGTGCCTCTCTAAGAACGGAAGCTGTTGTCATACGAGAAGTGATGCCATTTGTTCGATAGCAGTTTTTTGGATTTTCTCCAAATGCACATTTCATTGCAACTGGATCTTTTACAATCATATCATCCACACATTTTCCATAGGTTTTTAAAGCGACAAATGTTCCGCCAAGAACATCCGCACTGCCTGGGCCAGTACCAACACAAGTGACACCAGCTTTTGAAGCGTGTTCAAAGCAAGGATCGAATGGGTTAATTCCATCGATTCCACGAAGATGTGGGGTGGAATAATCATTGAGTTCGCAATAATCTCTTCCTTCATATCCGATGCCATATCCATCAAGACCAATATGGCAATGGGCTTCTACAAATCCAGGATAAATGGATAAGTTGGTAGCATCTAATATTTCCATATCTTCAGTAGTAGAAATTTCAGGTGCAATAGAGATGATTTTTCCATCTTCAATGAGGATATCTCCATAAAAAGCATCTTTTTGTTCCATAGTGTGAAGGAGACCATTTTTTATACAAATCATAATACAGACCTTCTTTCTTATGTAATTATTTTCCAAATGTTTGGAAATGTTTCATGTCACCATAAAGTTCTAATAAATGTTGGTATTCTTCTTCGTTATAAAAAGAAATGGTACCTTCTCCATAACCCTTTGCAACTTCAACAGCAAAGCGAGCAGCTGATTCAATATCAAGTGGATGACTTGCACCAGTAGCACATCCAGCAACAGGTTGCTCTGTTGTAATTGCCACACCCACAACAGGGGCATCGGTAGCAGTAGCCGGTTGTAAAATACTATTTAAGTGATGAAGGTTATTTCCATAAGGGGTAATATCTTGTTGAGAGACAGGGAATACGGCAGGAAGTTTTCCAGTTACTCTGGACATGACATCAAGTAAAGTATCGCTAACTTCTAAAATATAACCGCTTTTTATTGTTGGAGAAATAGCAAATCCGTTGATGTTGATTACTTTATTACCTTTTGTTGTATCAATGGATAAAATGGCATCCATTCGTTCGTCTACTTCTTTTTCATTATTTGTTTGCATATCGATTGGTGAATCCATAAATGGCACTGGATAATGATCCTGTGTTGGAGCATTTGGGCAAATATGGGTAGCAATAATGATATCTCCTTTTAAAATATCACCATTCGCATTCATTTCTGCTAATTTTAAACCAGCGGAGAGAGCAGCTAAAGCACCATCTCCATCGGATACAAAGCCAGTGACTTCAGGGCGTGCGCCAAGGCCTCCAAGTCGTCCAATAATTCCCAATGTTTTGGCATGCCCACCATTACTCTTTCCTTCGCTTCCTTTGATAAGAATTTTTATGCAGTCAGTGCTTCCTTTTTCGCTAGTAACAGTTTCTAATGAAACATCATGTGCACCACGGCTTTTAAAAAGATCTAGGATGTCTTGTCCATTTGCAGACGGTGTATCCAGGTGATCAAAAAGTTCAATAACTTGTCGTAAAATCATAGAATTTCCTCCTAAAAAGTA
>UQVN01000056.1 GCA_900544525.1 uncultured Eubacteriales bacterium | reverse complement strand
TTAAATATAATGGAAGAAGAAGTCGGAAATTTTTTAGCGAACAACAAAAATGCTTAGGAAGTATTAATGGTTTCATTGAAGAAATGGTAGCAGGACAAAAAGTGGAAAAGGTATTCAACCATGAAGAGCAAGACTTTGAGGAGTTTTGCAGAAGGAATGAAGCGTTGCGAAAGGCCTCCACAAAAGCACTTACCTATTCAGGAAGAATGGTTCCAACAATTGTCAGTCTCTCTTATGCAAACTATGCATTTTCCGCTTGCATTGGTGGACTTTTTGTATTAGCAGGTTTATTTGATATTGGAAGTCTTGCGTCTTACTTGATTTATGTGCGCCAAAGTGCCATGCCAATGAACCAGTTCACACAGCAAATGAACTTTATTTTATCCGCTTTATCAGGTGCAGAGCGAGTGTTTGAAATGATGGAAGAGGAAGTAGAAATCGATGAAGGAACGGTGGCTCTTTGTAAAGTAAAGGTTGACAAAAATGGAGAATTTAAGGAAGCCAAAGAAGAGGAAAAAGACACCATTTTTGCTTGGAAGAAAAAAGATGGCAGTTCTTTTGTACCATTAAAGGGCGATGTGAGATTTCATGATGTTATTTTTGGGTACAATGAGAAAAAGATGATTTTAAATAAAATTTCTCTCTATGCGAAACCAGGACAAAAAATTGCTTTTGTCGGTTCTACTGGTGCAGGAAAAACAACAATTATTAACTTAGTGAATCGTTTTTATGAAATTAATGGTGGAACGATCACATATGATGGCATCGATATTCGAGAAATTAAAAAAGATGATTTAAGACGTTCCCTTTCTATGGTAATTCAAGATACCCATTTATTCACGGGAACAATTGCAGATAATATTCGTTATGGAAAATTAGATGCAAGCGATGAAGAGGTAAAAAATGCGGCAAAAATTGCTAATGCCGATTCTTTTATTCGTAGATTACCAGAAGGATATGATACGATGCTTTATAGTGACGGTAGCAACCTATCTCAAGGACAACGACAGTTGCTTGCCATTGCAAGAGCTGCCATTGCAAGGCCTCCTGTTTTAATTTTAGATGAGGCCACCAGTTCCATTGATACAAGAACCGAACGTTTAATTGAAAAAGGAATGGATGCTTTGATGAAAGATCGTACGGTATTTGTCATTGCTCATCGTCTGTCCACTGTGCGAAATTCAGAGGCGATTATGGTGCTTGAACAAGGAGAGATTATTGAGCGTGGCGATCATGAAGAATTAGTGGAGCAGAAGGGCAGATATTATCAATTGTATACAGGACAATTTGAATTAGAATAAGAAAAGGAGAGGAGGTGGTCCGATGGAGAGGGCCACAGTTCGTGAAGTATTGCTTCAGCTAGAGTCTAATCGAAAGCGTCTTTTAAAGCCCTATTTTCAAGAAATTGGATTGACATTAGGGCAAGGACAGCCAAGAATTTTAAATACATTATTAAAAAAGGATCATATTTCACAAAGAGAGTTAGCGGATCGGTGTGAAATGGATGTAACGAATATGTCAAGAACATTAGATCGTATGGTAGAGGCTGGTTTTTTGACAAGAGAAAGGAAGCCAGGATGTAGAAGATCGTATCTTATTGTATTGACAGAAATTGGTCGAAAAAAAGCGCAAGAAGTCCATCGAGGGTTTAAAAAAGTAGATGAAATTCTTTGGCGTGGATTTTCCAATGAAGATATGGAGTTTATTGTAAAAGGACTTCAAAAAATGTCTGCTAATTTGGAAAATATGGAGTTGACAGTCAATAAAAAACTGGATCATAAACTAGGAGAATAAAGTAGAAGAAAACAGAGGACAGAATATGAGAAAACTTCTGAGATTTTTGGGAAATTATAAAAAAGAAAGTATTTTAGGACCTTTATTTAAGCTGTTAGAGGCAAGTTTTGAATTGTTTGTTCCTTTAGTGGTAGCAGGAATTATTGATACAGGAATTAAAAATCAAGATAAAAATTATGTTCTCATAATGGGAGGTCTTCTTTTACTGCTTGGTGTCATAGGATTAGTCTGCTCGATTACAGCACAGTATTTCGCGGCAAAAGCGGCAGTAGGATTTGGAACAGAGCTTAGAAATCATTTATTTGCTCATTTAAATCGTCTTTCTTATCAAGAGATCGATGAAGCGGGGACTGCCACTTTAATTACGAGAATGACAAGTGATATTAATCAAGTACAATCGGGAGTTAATTTAGTGCTTCGCTTGTTTTTACGCTCTCCTTTTATTGTATTTGGTGCAATGATCATGGCATTTACGGTCAATGTAAAGGTAGCACTTGTGTTTGTAGTGACAATTCCAGTGTTATCCATTGTGGTGTTTGGAATTATGGCGGTTAGTATGCCACTTTATAAAAAAGTGCAAGCGCGTCTTGATCGGATTACATTAGCAACGAGAGAAACCCTTGTTGGTGTCCGGGTCATTCGTGCATTTAATCAGCAAAAAAAAGAAGAAGAGCATTTTGAAGAAGAAAACAGTGGGTTATTACAGCTACAAAAAGTAGTTGGAAGAATTTCAGGACTATTAAATCCACTGACTTATAGCATTATTAATTTAGGGCTTATTGCTGTTATTTGGGTTGGTGCAAAAGAAGTAAACTCTGGTGTCATCTCTCAAGGTGAAGTGGTGGCACTTACCAACTATATGTCACAGATTCTTGTGGAGTTAATTAAGCTAGCCAATTTAATTGTAACAACCACAAAGGCATTTGCCTGTGCCAATCGTATTTGTACAGTGTTAGAAATGGAACCAAGTATTGAAGATAAGCAAACGAAATGGCTCGAAGAACAATCGGAGTGTAATGCCGTAGAATTTCGGCATGTGAGTTTTGCCTATGGTTCTATGCAGGCAGAAGCCTTGCATGATATTCATTTCGTGGCAAAAAAAGGGCAGACCATAGGAATTATTGGAGGCACAGGTTCAGGAAAATCTTCTGTCATTCATTTAATTCCAAGGTTTTATGATACAACATCAGGACAGGTACTTTTAAATGGGATCGACGTAAAAGAATATCCAAAAGAGCAGTTACGAGAAAAAATAGGAATAGTGCCACAAAAGGCAGTGTTATTTAAAGGAACCATTCGAGATAATATGAAGTGGGGAAAAAAAGATGCTACTGATGAAGAGATCCAAAAGGCACTTTCCATCGCACAGGCGGGAGATTTTGTAAAAGAAAATGGTTTGGATTATCCGATACAACAAGGGGGGAAAAACTTATCTGGTGGACAAAGACAGCGCCTAACAATTGCAAGAGCTTTAGTAAAACAGCCAGAGATCTTAATTTTAGATGATAGCTCTTCAGCTCTTGATTTTGCTACGGATGCAAAACTTCGCAAGGCCATAAAAGAGGAAACAAAGGATATGACAGTATTTTTAGTATCACAAAGAGCATCGTCCATTCGATATGCGGATCAAATTTTAGTGTTAGATGATGGTAAAATGGCAGGGATTGGAACTCATGAAGAGTTATTAAAAACTTGTAATGTTTATCAAGAAATTTGTCTTTCCCAGCTTTCAAAAGAGGAGGTGGCACGATGAAGAGATCTCGGTTAAAGGCACATCATTCCTCATTAAAAAGAATTTTAAAGTTTATTGGTGTCTATAAAATATTTGTATTTTTCTCTTTAGTGTTAGCAGCAATTACTGTTGCTTTCACACTTTATATGCCAATCCTTGTTGGAAATGCAGTGGATCATGTGATTGGAAAAGGGCTAGTAGATTTTAAAGGACTTTATCGTATTTTTGAAAAAATGGTTGTTGTCCTTTTGTTAACAGCTCTTTCTCAGTGGTTAATGAATGTAATTAATAACTATGTAACTTACAAAGTAGTTAAAGATATTCGAACAAAGGCATTTCGTCATCTACAACAGTTGCCAGTGGGATATATGGATCAACATCCTCATGGTGATATTATTAGCCGTGTAATTGCAGACATCGATCAGTTTTCCGATGGACTTTTAATGGGATTTACACAGCTATTTACAGGTGTTCTTACGATTTTAGGTACGTTAGGTTTTATGCTTTATGAAAATGTAACAATTACCATTGTCGTTGTTTTAGTAACACCCATTTCTATGCTAGTAGCAGCGTTTATCGCGAAAAAAACGTTTACTATGTTTAAAGCCCAGTCAGAGGCAAGAGGAGAGTTAACGGATTTAGTAAATGAAATGGTTGGTAACCAAAAGATCGTAAAGGCATTTGGCTATGAAAAAGAGGCAGAAAAACGATTTATAAACATTAATGAGCGATTAAAAATATGTAGTTTAAAAGCCACGTTTTTCTCTTCTCTTACCAATCCAGCCACTCGTTTTGTCAATGGCCTTGTGTATGCAGCAGTTGCTGTTGTAGGAGCTTTTTCTGTCATTCAAGGAGTGCTTTCTGTTGGACAGCTCACCTGCTTTTTAAGCTATGCCAATCAATATACAAAACCGTTTAATGAAATTTCTGGTGTTGTAACAGAACTTCAAAATGCGTTAGCATCAGCAACACGAGTGTTTGAATTAATAGATGAACAGCCTATGCCTTCGGAAGAAGGACTTTCTACACTAGAACATGTGGAAGGAAATATTTCAATTTCGCATGTGGATTTTTCTTATCGAGAGGCTCAACGCTTAATTGAGGATTTAACGGTATCTGTGAAAAAAGGACAAAAGATTGCCATTGTAGGTCCAACAGGATGCGGTAAGAGTACCATGATTAATCTATTAATGCGGTTTTATGATCCGAAAAAAGGTACTATTTCTATTGATGGAGTCGATGTAGCATCGGTGACAAAAGAAAGCGTTCGTAAAAATTTTGGAATGGTGTTACAAGAGACATGGTTAAAGACAGGAACGATTCGAGAAAATATTGCCTATGGACGTGAAAATGTCACAGAAGAAGAAATAATCGAAGCGGCAAAATCTGCCCATGCTCATAGTTTTATTATGAGAATGCCAAAGGGATATGATACCATTATTACGGAAGATGGAGGAAATTTATCTGGAGGACAAAAACAATTGCTTTGTATTGCAAGAGTCATGCTTTGTCTTCCTCCAATGCTGATTTTAGATGAGGCGACTAGCTCGATTGATACAAGAACAGAGATTTTAGTGCAAAAGGCCTTTGAAAAAATGATGGAAGGGAGAACAAGTTTTATTGTAGCCCATCGCCTTTCTACAATTAAAGAAGCAGATCTGATTCTTGTAATGAAAGATGGAAAAATAATTGAAAAAGGAACGCATGAAACGTTATTAGAACAAGGTGGTTTTTATAAAACTCTTTATGAAAGCCAGTTTGCAAAAACATGAAAAAATAGCCATTGTAATCCAAATCTTGAAAGATAGAGGAAGTTTACAATGGCTATCTTTTATATTTACACAAAGACAAAGATCTATGCAGGAGCATTTATGCTCACATATGGCGACTGTTTGGGAACGTGAGAAGTTCGCAAAGCGTGCTTCTTATCGTTTCAGAACATTTTTTCAATAGAATGAAAAACACTTTGTCAGTTTTGGTCAGTGTGTTTTGTTTGACTGGGCTTTTTTTTGGTGATAAAATTAATAAGAATATGGGTAAGAAAGGAGAAGCTACTCGACGAAATATTCAAAAATAGCAGCTAAACATACGAAAGTTTGAGTAGCAGGCAAAAAGTTTGTGAAGAAAAGAAATGTATTGTTGCTTGCAATTTTGTTACTAGCAGGAATTATTTATTATCCGAATATTAAGGAACGCTTGCAATTACTAGGTGGGGAAACTGCCACAAAAGAAAATACAATTTCATCCATGGCACAATTAGAAGAGAGGGTACTTGATACATTAGAACAGGGGAAAGAAGAGTTAAATGTTTATTTAGATGGAATTGGAGTGAAGGAACTAGAAACCATTAATGCTAATTTAGATGGATATTATGGATATGTGAATTCTTATTATATTGCGAAATGGCCAAAAAATGGTTTGTATCAGACGAGACTTAATATTGAACTTTCTGATAATTATTATGCTTATCAATATTTAACGGGAAATGATGTAAAAGAAATGCCAGATACCGCATTGCAGTTAGCAGAAAAAGTAGACGCTGTTTTAAAAGAAATTATAACACCTGATATGAATGATTTTGAGAAAGAAAAAGCAATTCATGATTATGTTATAAAACAAGGAGAATATGGTTTTTTAAAAGGAAGTAAAAAAGAAGATAGCTATAATTCAAAAGGAATTTTATTAGAAGGAAAAGGGGTTTGTAGCTCCTATTCAGAATCCATGCAATTATTATTGTCATTAGCAGGTGTGGAGTCAAAGATTATTCTTGGAAAAGCAGACGTAGAACATTCGTGGAATCTAGTGAAATTAGATGGTAACTGGTATCATGTGGATGCTACATGGGATGATCCAGTGCCTGATGAAGAAGGCAGAGTGTTATATAACTATTTCAATGTACCCGATCAGTTAATTGGAAAGACTCATACTTGGAATCCGAAGTTGTATGAGAAAGCTGATAGTTATGAAGAAAATTATTATAATAAAAAAGGAGATCTTTGTAGTAGTTATAGCCATACAAAGGAACGAATTATAGACGGAATTAAAAAGAAAGAAAAGAAATTGCAGTTATTATTAACAGGAGAGAATGCGCAAGAATATTCGTATAACTTTGTTCTTCAGTATGATTCTGTCAAAAGTGTGAAATGGAAGAATATCGGGGAAAGCCCTTGTCTTGTATTAGAGATGACATTAGAGTACCAGTCATAGGAAAAGAAAAAATTACATTAGGAAAAGAGGCAAAGAATGAAGAAACAGGAATTTATGAAAGAGCTGAGGGAAAGCCTTTATCATGAGGTGAGTGATCAGGAATACACAAATTCCATACAATATTATTCAGATTATATTGATGAGGCAATTGCAAGTGGACAAGCAGAAGAAGAGGTGATAGATCAGCTAGGGAATCCGCGCCTTCTTGCAAAGACGATTATTGATGTAAAAGGAAATGAAGCAAAAGACAATGCCGATGATTTTGTCTATCAAGAGGAGAGAGAATATAAAGAAGAAGACCCTTTTCAAAAAGTGCAAAAACAGTGGTATCATAAGGATATTCAAATAAAATGGTATGAAAAATTAGGAATAATTTTAGTGGGAATTGTTTTTGTACTAATCGTGTTAGGAATTCTTGGAGTTGCACTTTCCATTTTATGGAATATCGTATTGCCGATTGTTGTAATTGTCGTTATATTCAAATTGATTTCTAACTTCTTTCGAAAATAAAAGATAAGTAGAAAGAATAAAATCAACGTGAGAGGGATAAGAGAAAATGTTTGCATACGAGCTTAAAAGAACAAAGAGAAAAACAATTGGTATTAAAATTACAACGGAAGGTGCAGTGATTGTTATGGCACCATCTTATGTAAGCGAACGAGAGATTAAACGAGTCTTAAAGACAAAAGAGAGTTGGGTTGAAAAAAAGAAAATAGAGATAAAAAATGCAAAAGAACAGATGGCAGGGGATCTGGCATTTTTAAAAGAGCGTTTATTTTATCTTGGGCAACTTTATCAAGTGGACGTTGTATTAGAACCTGAGTTTTTAAAACCTTCGGTAGGACTTTATGGAGAAAAGATCTATATTATGGCTCAGTCTTTTGAAGAAAAAGAAATGAAGACTATGCTAGAACAATGGTATCGAATGGAGGCAAAAAAGATTATTTTTGATCGAGTTGCGATCTATCAAGAGCAAATCGGCGTTTTTATAAATCAGATTCGTATAAAAGAACAAAAAACGAGATGGGGAAGCGCAAGCAGCAAAGGAAATTTAAATTTTAACTGGAAGCTAGTTATGGCACCGTTAGAAGTTCTTGATTATGTCGTAATTCATGAACTATGCCATTTAAAAGAGATGAACCATTCCTCTGCTTTTTGGAAACTAGTTAAACAGTACGATCCAGGTTATAAAGAACATAGAGACTGGTTGAAGCAAAAAGGGATATTGTTAAATTCCTCTATTCAACAGTTAACATTATTATAAAAACATACAAAAGGAGAAAGACGATGATACGTTGTTGTATATTTGATTTAGATGGAACTTTATTAGATACGGTGGAGACACTTGCTTATTGTGGAAATACGATTTTACAAAAATATGGATATCCAGCGGTTGAGGCAAAACAGTATCAATATTTTGCAGGAGATGGCTATAAAGAGCAAGCAAAAAGAGCACTTCTTTATGTAGGCGATCAGGAATTAAAACATTATGAAGCCTATTGTAATGATTATATGGAATTTTTTAAAGACCATTGCACTTGCTATTTAAAAGCCTATGATGGAATCAAAGAGTTATTAAGCCAGTTAAAAGAAAGAGGGATTAAAATTGCTTGTTTTTCCAATAAACCTCATCAACAGGCAGTGGATTGTTTAGAAGCTACGAATATACTTCCTTTGTTTGATGGTGTCAGAGGACAAGTGGAAGGAATTCCTGTAAAGCCTGATAAAACAGGTGCTTATTTATTGTTAGAAGAACTCGGAGGCGTTTCACCAGAAGAGGTACTCTATTTGGGAGATACGAACACCGATATGCAAACTGGGAAAAACGCTGGATTTACAACTGTTGGTGTCACATGGGGATTTCGTGCCAAAGAAGAATTAGAGAAATTTCATCCAGAATATATCATTGATGCGCCTTTAGAAGCATTGAAAATCTTAGAGAAAGAAAATCAGTAAGAAAGTGCTTGTACATAAAGAGATAAGAGGTGAAACGATGACACAGGAAGAAATCGTAATAAAAAAATGTTACACTTGTATTTTTGATATGGAAATGCCGTTTGCCAATCTGACAGAACAAGTGATTGGAGATGGGGATGAACAGCAACAATATATGACCCAGTTAATTTTAAAAAATATAAATAGCACTGCTCTTAGAAAATCGGTTATCGATGAAAATTCTGTGTTAATGCAGTTGTTTCCAGAGAATGAAGAACAATTTGAGCCATTTGCCAATCAGATTGCAGATGAAATTCATACGTTGATTCAAGAAAAAAGCACAGATATTCCAATGGGAAGTGGTGTATTTTTATGGGCATTTTGCGAAGATCGAGATTATATTTGCTTTTTTAAATTAAACTATCAAAATAAGTTTGTGGATATGATCGACAACAATGGACAGGAAAAATGGGTTTTGAACACAAAAGTGATTCCGACCATTGGACAAAAAATTACAGAACTTTTCTTTATTGACTTACAAGATCGAACGGTTCAAATATCCAATGCGAAACATTATGTGGAAAATGAAAAGAGCAATTATTTAGCGGAGTTAATTTTACAGTTATCACTGCAACACTCGGAAGAAGAGATGGTAAAAGTATATCAAGAAGCCGTTGTGGATACGATTCAAGAGATTTATGAAGAAGAAGCGCCACAAAAGATTATGGATTACAAAAAAGCGGTGGCAGAAACCGTGACAAAAACGGGAGAACTGAATATCGAAGAAGTACAAAAAGAGATCTTTGGAGAAGATGAAAAGGCAATTGCTCTTTGCACAGAGAAGATAGAGGAAAAAGCGGTTCCAGTAAAATCCATTGAAGTTAGTGAAAAAATGGAGAAAAAGTTGTTAAAGAAACAAAAAATTGTAACCAATAATGGAATTGAAATTTTAGTTCCCATTGATTACTTAAAGGATGAAAGTATTTTTGAATATCATCAATATGAAGATGGAAGCATTTCCATTTTAATAAAAGATGGTGTGAAAAAATTACTCTAGCTTTGGAGGTACTTATGAAGTTTATGCATATCGGTGATTTACATATCGGAAAGACCGTCAATGAATGTTCCATGCTAGAAGATCAAAAGTATATATTAGAACAAATGCTTACAATTATGGAAGAGGAACAGGTGGAGACATTGCTCATTGCTGGCGATGTCTATGACCGCTCTGTTCCATCAGCAGAAGCGGTGGAACTATTTGATTGGTTTTTGACAGAAACAACAAAAAATGGGAGAAAGGTTTGTATCATTTCAGGAAATCACGATTCGGGAGAACGTCTGTCCTTTGGGAAGGAGTTGCTAAAAAAACAAGAAGTATATGTGATAGGAAATATCGAGCAGAGTAAAGAGCCAGCAATTTTTCATGATTGTTATGGCTCTCTTTTGGTTTGGTTCCTTCCTTTTTTTCGACCAGCAGAACTAAAAACCATTGGAGAAAAGATGGATTTAAGAGATTATAATTCCGCAGTTCAATGTTTATTAGAAGAGATGCAATTAAAAAAAGACGAGAGAAATCTATTGCTTACCCATCACTTCGTAATCAATGGTGGAGAAGGGGAAAGCATTGTTTGTTCGGATTCAGAGCAAAGGATTTCTGTTGGTGGAATTGAACAAGTAAATTATCGTTTGTTTGATAACTTTGATTATGTGGCACTTGGGCATCTACATCAAGCACAAAAAGTTGGAAGAGAAACCGTAAGATATTCAGGTTCTCCCATTAAATATTCATTTTCAGAAGAATTTCATAAAAAATCTGTTGTAGTCTTTGAGATGAAAGAAAAGGGGCAGGTAGATTGGAAGTTAGTGCCATTAACCCCTTTAAGGGATCTTAGAAGAATTGAAGGAAAGTTAGAAGAGTTATTAAGGGAAGACGTTGTATGTCTGGAAAATAAAGAAGATTATTTAGGAGTTGTCTTAACCGATGAAGAGGAAATTTTTGATGCGATTTCTAGAGTGCGAGCAGTGTATCCAAATGTTATGCAATTGACCTTTAAGAGAGAAAAAAGAAGAGAGCTTATTATGGAGCAGACAGTAGAATCTGTGCAAGAGAAATCTCCTTTTGAACTTACAAAAGATTTCTTAAGTCGAGTATTAGGAGAAGAGACAAAAGTGGAATATGAAGAGGTCATAGAACAATGGATAGAAGAATTGTTTGAAAAGGAGGCGGATAAAAGATGAGACCATTATATTTGGAGCTATCCGCTTGGGGGCCTTATGCTGGGAAAGAAACAGTTTCTTTTGAAAAATTAGAAGAAGAGAATTTGTTTTTAATTACTGGTCCTACAGGAGCGGGTAAGACTACAATTTTTGATGGAATTACCTATGCACTGTATGGAGAAGTCAGTGGAATGATTCGTCTAAAAGATGCTTTACGAAGTGATTTTGCAACAGAGGCTCAAGAAACTTATGTAAAATTAACTTTTTGCCATAAAGGAAAAGAATATGAAGTACAAAGAACTCCTCGTTATGAAAGAAAGAAAAAGCGAGGAGAAGGAACAAAACTGCAACCAGAAGAAGTGGCCTTGTGGATAAAAGAAGAGGATAAAGTGATTACAGGTGTCACAAAAGTAAATCAGAAAATAGAAGAGATTTTAAGCCTTAACTATCAGCAGTTTAAGCAAATTTCTATGATCGCGCAAGGGGAGTTTTTAAAACTACTTGTAGCAGATGGAAATGAGCGAACACAAGTGTTGAGAAATATTTTTAAAACACATATTTATGAGGAATTACAAAAAAAGGCATCCGAACAGGCAAGAAAATTAAGCAGTGAGATGAAGGATACCATTTCTCGGATAGAAGAATTGTGTGGTGGGCTTTTTGAAGAAAAAATACAAGTTTTTGTAAAAGAACGACGCTATCGAGAGCTTTTAGAGCAGTTAGAAGAGCTGGTATTAGAAGAGAGAAAACATACTGTCCGATTAGAAGAAAAATTAGAAGAGAAGAAACAGTCGTATCAAGTGCTATGGAGACAGTGGGAGGAGGAAAAAAGAAGAAAGCGGTTACAAGAAGAGATAGAAAGTTTGAAATCACAAAAAGAACAGGTGGAAATCGGGTTACAGACCGTTCTTAGAAAACAAGAAGAGCTTCTTACGAAAACAAATGAAATAGAAGAAAAACGGCAGATAATTCCAAGACAAAAAGAATTGTTAGATACACTGTTAGAACGGGAAAAGATTGTAGAAAAAAAGGAACAATGTTTATTAGAAGTAAGAAAAAAAGAAGCCATTGTTTTGGAATACCAAAAAAAACAAAAGGAACGAGAAGAAATCTTAAAGAAAGCTCAAAAAGCGTTATTAGAAGGGGCGAGCCTTGCTACAAAAGAAAAAGAATTAGAGGCTCAGAAAAAAGAGTTAGAAGAAGTCATACAAAAAAGAATGCAGATTTCACAGTTGCAGTTAGAAAAAAAAGAACTTTCAGAGGCGTTACAAGAAAAGGGAAAGCAGTATAAAGAAGCAGAAGAAGAGGCAAAAAAGGCAAGACAATGTTATGAACAAGAAGAACAGTTTTATCGTCATAATTTTCTTGGAATTGAAGCTCTCTCTTTAAAAGAAGGAGATCCATGTCCTCTTTGTGGTTCGTCATCGCATCCAAAGAAAGCAGTTTTAACAGGAGAACCTCTAAGCGAAGCGGAACGAATGAAGTTAAAAAAGCGAGCGGAGGAATGTGAAAAAAAGGCTACTGATATTTTTGGAAAAGGGAAAGAAGTACAAGGAAATTATGTGGCAAAGCGAGATTTGCTTGCGCAACAGTTAAAACAGTGGGAAGAGAACTATGAAAATTCTTTTGAACGAGCAGAAACATTTTTAGAAGAAAAAAAGCAGGCGTTTCAGAAAAAACGGGCAAAATGGCAGCATGAAGTAAAAGAATATGAATTGGTAAAGCAAAAGATACAACAATTAGAACAAGAAGAAAAGGAAGAAAAAGAAAAGCTGCAAAGGTCCCAAGAAGAGCAACAAAAGCTTTTAAGCGCTTATGAACAATGCAATGGTATGGAACAACAATTGCAAAAAAAACTTGGCGATTGTGTGAGGACGAAAGAACAAATCCAAATAGAATTGCAAATTATGATAAAAGAGGTAGAGGATTTTGAACATTTTTGCCAAGAAATCCAAGAAACAGTGGAGAAAAATCGAATTGCTGTTTGCCAAAAAGAAGAGTTATTGAACGATAAACAAAGTCAGTTGTCAGTGGCATATGAAGAAGGGAAGATAGAGAAAATCAATAGCTTACTAGAAGAAGAGCAACAAAAGATCAGACAAATAGAAAAAGAAAAACAAGAGTATTCTATTTCCATTTATACTTATGAAAAGACGATAAAAGGGTTGAAAGAGAAATATAAAAAATATGAACAATTAACAAAACAATATGGGGTAGTAGGACGGCTTGATCAATTGTTTAACGGAAGCAATACAGAGCGTTTAAAACTAGAACAATATGTGTTAAGCACCTATTTTGATATGATTTTAAATGCAGCCAATCAAAGATTTTATATTATGAGCAATGGTCGTTATGAGCTTTCGAGAGTAGAAAAGGTGTTAGATGGAAGAGGAAAAAATAGTTTAGATATGGAGGTGCTCGATCACTATACAGGAAGGAAACGTTCTGTAAAAACATTATCGGGTGGAGAATCTTTTAAAGCAGCACTTTCCCTAGCACTTGGGCTTTCAGAAATGATTCAAAATTTTGCTGGCGGAATTGAAGTCGAAGTGTTATTTGTGGATGAAGGGTTTGGTTCTCTTGATGAAGAGTCATTAAATCAAGCAATCCAGTGTCTTTTAGAGTTAGCAAATGGCAATCGTTTGATTGGAATTATTTCTCATGTGCCAGAATTAAAGGAAAGAGTTAACAAAAAAATTGAAATTATAAAAAAACAAAATGGAAGCCATATTTTGATGGAATAAAAGTGTTGACAATATTCCGAATTAGAGATACAATATCGAATATAATAGGAAAAGATAAAAGAAAACTGAAAATCACAGATTATAACAATCTGTGATTTTTTATCACTTTGATATAAGAAAAATCTATCTTCAATAATAGAAATATATTATAATAAGAAATACGCAATAAAAAAAGAGGAATTGATGAATGGGAGGAGAGGCCATGGTAGAAGAAAATAATATAATAAAAATTGATGGGTTATCAAAACGTTTTAAAACATCGCATGGAGAAGTAACGGCATTAGAGAACATTCATTTAGAGGTAAAAAAAGGAGAGATTTTTGGAATCATCGGTCTAAGTGGAGCTGGAAAAAGTACGTTAGTTCGCTGTATTAATTTTTTAGAACCTCCAACAGAAGGAGAAATTTGGTTTGAAGGAAAGGCGCTTTCTACTTTATCCAAAAAGGAGTTAAGAAAAGTTCGGCAATCAATGGGAATGATTTTTCAACAGTTTAATTTAATGGAACAAAGAAGTGTTATAAAAAATATATGTTTTCCATTGGAGTTAGCGAAAGTTCCAAAAGAAGAAGCGATAAAAAGAGCAAGAGAATTATTGAAAATTGTTGGGCTGGAAGAGAGAGAAAATGCCTATCCTTCTCAATTGTCTGGTGGGCAAAAACAAAGGGTGGCAATTGCTAGAGCGTTGGCGACGAATCCAAAAGTATTATTGTGTGATGAAGCGACTAGCGCACTGGATCCGAATACAACAAAATCAATTTTAGAATTATTAAAACAGATTAATAAAGAATTAGGGATTACGATTATTATTATCACCCATGAAATGGATGTCATTGAGACGATTTGCAATCGGGTTGCTATTATTGATAAGAGTCAAATTGCAGAAGTTGGATTCGTAGCAGAGATTTTTTCAGAACCAAAATCCACAATAGGAAGACAGTTGCTTTTAGGAGATTCCATTCAGTATGCATCCATTGATAATGGAAAAATGTTTCGAATTGCTTTTGACGGACATTCTACATATGAGCCGATTTTATCCAATTTGGTCATGGCGTGTAAAGTTCCTATCAGCGTTGTTCATGCAGAGATTAAAAATATCAATGGGGTAGCAACAGGACAGATGGTAATTCAAGTACCAGATCAAGAAGTGGAAGTGGCGAAAATGATTCGGCATTTGCGTACAAATCATATTTCATTTGAGGAGGTGAGAAAAGATGTTATTTGATTCAGAAGTATGGAATATTATTGTTACTGGAATTTGGGAGTCTATTTATATGGTAGTTGCCTCTTCCCTTATCGCTTATTTGATTGGAATTCCACTAGGAATATTGTTAGTCGTATTAGAGAGAGGAGGATTGGTTGCTTATCCGAAAGTACAGTTTGTACTAGGCAGTGTCGTAAATATCATTCGCTCCGTACCATTTTTGATTTTAATTGTTATTGTAACACCGATAACAAGAGGGATTACAGGAACATCCTTAGGCTATAAAGCCATGGTAGTTCCTCTTGCTATTTCAGCAGCACCTTATGTAGGAAGAGTGGTGGAGTCTTCTTTACGAGAAGTAACCCATGGTGTGATTGAGGCAGCAAAAGCTATGGGGGCATCCAATTGGCAAATTATATGGAAGGTGATTCTTCCAGAAGCAAAGCCTTCTTTGCTTGTTGGAGCCGCTTTATCGGTCACAACAATTTTAAGCTATTCTGCCATTGCAGGGATTATAGGAGCAGGCGGATTAGGAGCAAATGCTATTAATTATGGATATTATCGAAATGATAAGGTAATGCTTTGGCTCAACGTCATTTTTATTGTTTTGTTATTTCAAATATTGCAAGAGATTTTCATGAAGCTATCAAAAAAAGTAGATAAACGAATGGTATAAGAAAAAAGGAAAATAGGAAGAGGAGAATTATATGAAAAAGAAAATTTTGACATTGGCATTAACAGCACTAACACTTGCAACTTTTACAGCATGCGGGGGAACAACAGCAGAAAAAGGAGAAACAACAGAAAAGGAATTAAAAACAATTGTTGTAGGAGCTACGCCATCCCCTCATGCTGAAATTTTA
>UQVN01000055.1 GCA_900544525.1 uncultured Eubacteriales bacterium | reverse complement strand
CCAAGTGTTAAAAAGCGAGATAGGAAATAGCAGTCGAACTTTGGATATGTCTGTGATACAGGCCACTAGCTGGATGCTATCGGTTGTGATGAAGATGATACCGAAAGTTCTATTGGCTTTTGTTGCCATCGCTTTTCTTGATTTTTTATATCAGCGTTGGGAATATGAGCGACAGATGAAAATGACAAAAGAAGAAATAAAAGAAGAATTTAAAATGACGGAAGGAAATCCAGAAATTAAAGGAAAAATAAAGAGCTTGCAACAGCAGAGAGCAAGAAATCGTATGATGCAAGCTGTTCCACAAGCGGATGTTATTATTCGTAACCCAACCCATTATGCAGTAGCACTTCAATACGATTTGAATAAAAATCCAGCACCTGTTGTTATTGCAAAAGGGCAAGATGCGGTGGCTTTACGTATTGTAGAAGTTGCAAAAGAACATGGGGTTATGGTAGTGGAAAACAAACCTCTAGCAAGAGGAATTTATGCCACGACAAAACTTAATCAAGAAATCTCGCCTGACTATTATGGAATGGTAGCTGAGATTTTAGTTGAAGTATATCGTGTCAATAAAAAAATGCAGTTATAAGGAAAATGGTGTAAATTTATGAAAAAAGTAATGCAAAATACAGTATCTCTTTTCGTCATAACCATTGTGTTACTGTTGATCATTCCACTGAATCCTTTTTTACTTGATGTATTAATTATAACAAATGTATCCATATCATTGATTATTCTTTTAATTACAATGAATATCAAAGAACCATTGGAATTTTCTATTTTCCCATCGCTGTTATTAATTACAACGTTGTTTCGACTTGGAATTAACGTGTCCTCCACAAGAAATATTTTAACAAATGGGGGAGAAGCGGGGCAAGTAATTAAAGCGTTCGGAGATTTCGTTTTAAGTGGTAATGTTGTTGTCGGATTGATTATTTTCTTAATCATTGTATTGATTCAGTTTATTGTTATTACAAAAGGTGCAGAGCGTGTGGCAGAAGTAGCGGCACGTTTTACATTGGATGCTATGCCAGGAAAGCAGATGGCCATTGACGCGGATCTGAGTTCAGGGTTAATTGATGAAAAACAGGCAAGAGAAAGACGATACAAAATTCAAAAAGAATCGGATTTTTATGGAGCAATGGATGGTGCTACGAAAATTGTAAAAGGGGATGCAATTATGTCCCTGATTACAACGGGTATTAACTTGATTGCAGGGAGTGTGATTGGAATCATACAGTCAGGACAATCCATTGGAGAAGTATTATCTGTTTACTCCATTGCCACGGTAGGAGAGGGGCTTGTTTCTCAGATTCCTGCTTTGTTGATTTCCACAGCGACAGGTATGATTGTAACAAGAGCCGTATCCGAAGGGAGTTTAAATACCGATGTATCTAAGCAGTTTTTAGCACAACCACAGGCTATGATGATTACAGGTGGAGTGTTGACGATCTTAGTATTCGTTCCAGGGATGCCAAAGATACAATTGATTTTAATGGCATCTGCTTTAATAATCGGAGGATATCGTTTAACAAACACGGTAAAAGAAATGTCAACAATAGGAGTTGAGTCTTCCATAGAGACTGCTATGGCAAAAGAAGAAAAAGAAGTGACAGAAGAAGAGCGGTATCGAGATATCAATTATGTGTATGATTTGATTAATGTAGAGCCTATTGAAATGAACTTTGGATATAGTTTGATTCCTCTTGTAGATGAAGAGAGTGGTGGAAAGATGATCAATCGCATTGTTCTTTTTCGAAGGCAATATGCACAAGAGATGGGAGTTGTCATTCCATCTATTCAGATGAGAGATAGTTCTAGCTTAAATACCAATCAGTATTCGATTAAAATACGAGGAGAAGAAGTGGCAAGAGGAGAACTTCTTGTGGATTATTATTTGGCATTAGAACCAGAAAACCCAAGTGGTGAAATTGATGGCATTGAGGCCATTGAGCCAGCTTATGGAATCCCAAGTAAATGGATTACAGCAGAAAATAAAGATATCGCTGAAATTTATGGATATACAGTAATCGATCCGTTATCTGTTATGGTAACCCATTTATCGGAAGTGATAAAACAGCATGCTCATGAGTTATTAAATCGCCAAGAGGTTATGAATCTCATTGAAAATAACAAACAAAAAATACCACAATTAATCGAGGAGGTTTTTCCAAACCTCTGTTCGTATGGAATGTTTCAAAAGATCTTGGCAGCTCTTGTAAAAGAGGGCGTACCGATTAAAGATATGGAAACAATTTTAGAGACGATTTCTGATACGGTTTCTTTTAGTCGAGATACCGATCTCATTGTAGAAACGGTACGAACCGCTTTAAAACGCACCATTACAAGAAAATATTGTGAAGGCGGGCAGATGAAGGTAATTACACTTGATGCAGAATTGGAAAAAATGATGGTTCAAAGTATTTCAAAAAGCGAACAAGGCGTTTACTTAGCGCTTAGTCCAGAAGTGATGCAATCCATGTTAAGTCAGATGACAGAACAATTTAAGAAGTTTCATGAACTATCAGGAGGGCCAATTATTTTAACAAGTCAAGTGATACGAATTCATTTTTATCGTTTGATTGAGCAGTTTTTTCCAAATGTCCGAGTCTTATCCTTTAATGAGATTGCGAATAATATTCAAATTCAAGCAATTGGAACCATTACACTATAAGACTGCTATATAAGAGAGAAGAGGAGAGAGGAATATGTGTGTGCAACGTTCATTTGACAATTGGACAAATGAGCAACTATTGCTACAGTATAAAGAAAAGCAAGAAATGGAAGTAAAACATGAATTGGTATTGCGCTATCTTTATGTAGTGAAAAGTATTGCTCTGCAAATGAGGGGGGTATATTTAAATTTCACACAGATTGAAGATATTGTTAATGAAGGCGTTCTTTGTATTATGAAGTCGCTGGATAAGTTTGAAGTAGAAAAGGGAGTAAAATTTGAAACTTACATTACAAAAAGAATTCGAGGGATGATTATTGATCTTGCAAGAAAACAAGATTGGGTACCAAGAAGTGTAAGAAAAATGGGAAAAGATATCGAGAAAATAACAATTGATTTGTATAACGAGTTTGGAAGGGAACCAACAGACGAAGAAGTTGCGAAACGATATGGAATTGATCTAGAAAAGTATAAAGAGTTTATGTCAAAAGCCTCTGTTTTTAATATACTGTCACTAGATTTAGTGTTAGAAGAATTTTACGAAAAGAAAAAATATTTTTCAATTACAAACGAAAGCAGTATAAAACAACCAGAAGAATATTGCTTGGACAATGAAGTGAAAGAATATCTAATAAAAGGGATCGATCAATTAGGAGAGAAGGAAAAGATAGTTGTCTCCCTTTATTATGTGGAAGAACTACAGATGAAAGAAATTGCAAAGGTTTTAGGATTGAGTGAACCTAGAATTTCTCAAATCCATGCTTCTGCATTAAAGAAGTTGAGAGTACATATGAAGAAGTTCATGCAAATGGCAAACTGAAAGGAGAATCATTATGTTTCATGGATTTTATAACCTAGCATCACAGATGATCTGTGAAAAGCGCAATATGAATGTTATTGGCAATAATATAGTAAATGCTACGACTCCAGGGTACAAAAAGGATACGTTTGTTGCCACTACCTTTCAGGAACAATTAGTGGATAGAACACAACATGGTAGCAAGCGCTCAGAACAAATTGGAACGACTCAGATGATGAGAACAGGAAAGGTTACAACGACAGATTATGCACAAGGCGGTTTTGAACTAACCGATGAAAAATTTGATTTTGCTCTTGGAACCTCTGGTTTTTTTCAAATACAGAAGCCAGATGGAACGACTGTGTATACAAGAAATGGTTCTTTTTATATGGATGACGATGGCTACTTAGCACTACAAGGAGTTGGAAGAGTTCTAGGAGAGAATGGAGAGATCTATTTAGGACAGGATAATATTACAGCGGATAATCATGGAAATATTTATGATAATCATGGAAATTTTTATGGTCAAATATCCATTCGAGACTTTGAAGATTATGATAGTCTTTTAAAAAATGATAATGGAACTTATACATCAAGTGAGGAAGGAATTCAAAAGAGAGGTTTGATTCAGTGGAAGGCATTAGAGACATCTAATGTGAATCCTGTTATTGAAATGACGATGATGATGAGTGGGCAAAGATCGTTACAAAGTTCGGCTCAGATGCTAAAGATGTATGATCAATTAATGGGAAAAATCGTTTCCGATATTGGAAAATTATAGGAGGTGTTTTTGTGAATGCATCATTTTATGTAGCAGCATTAGGTGCTTGTAATCAACAAGAGCGTTTGAATGTTGTGGCAAATAACTTAGCTAATATTAATACTGAAGGCTATCAAACAAAAGATTTATCTTTTATTGAGTTAATGCGATACAATCTTAATGCAGATGGAAAAGAGAAAACAAAATTACAAGCAGGGGCAGGATCCACTTATAAAGCAGTGACAACAAACTTTCAATCAGGTGCTATTGAACAGACAGAAAGCCAGTATGACTATGCGATTATTGGAGATGGGTTCTTTATGCTACAAAACCCAGAAACTAATGAGATTACTTATACAAGAAATGGACATTTTATCTTATCAAAGCATGGAGAAAATTCTTATCTAGCAAATGAGAATGGGAAATATGTATTAAATACAGATAAAAAGCCGATTGTGTTAGTGGATGGAGAAATGAAAGATCAAATTGGAGTGGCAGATTTTACAAATAAACATTGGTTAGAGAACATTGGAGAAAATGAATATCGATCCAATGAGAGAAATGGAAGACCATTGGTGGTAGAAAATGCGACCGTACAAGATCATTGTCTTGAATTATCCAATGTAAATATAGCAGAAGAATATATGAAGATGGTAGAAAGTCAAAGAGCCTATAGTTATGCGCTAAAAATGTTACAGACATCTGATGAAATAGAAACAGTGATCAGTAACTTGCGTGGATAGAGAAAAACGATGAGAAGCACGCTTTGCGAGCTTCTCACGTTTTTTCTATGAATTTATTTGTGATGCGGGTGTTCTTTTACTAGCATACACGCCTTCATCACTTCAATGGTTACTTCCCCTTCTAATTTATCGGAGTAATAATTGAGCAATGGTGATGTGCTATTGTCTTGAACAACGACATATTTTGCAGGTAAGTTTGTTAAAGCAACAGCAATGGTATCCACAAAGCAACGATTGCATGTGCACATTCCAAGCGTGTTCATATATTCTTCTGCTTTTTTACGGACGATTGCTTCCATAACATTTACATAATAGTAAGATTCACCGTTCTCTTCTTGTTTCTCTACCGAAGAATTAGGAAGGGAAGACGAACTTTTGGCTCCATTTGTATTATCCGAATCAGAGGATGTCTCTGAGTTAGAAGTGTCAAGGAGTTCCTCTTCTAAATGAGCGCGAATGAGTTCCGCTACGGGATCGTTTTCATTTTGTGCATCCACAATGGAGATGCTTGGCTGTTCTTCTGATGGACTCAGCTCTTTTTCTTTGGAAAAATTAGAATAATGATTCTGCATAATTTACCCCCTTATAGATATGTATAATACATTGACGCAAAAGTATCCTTTGAAAAAAGAGCACTGTCATTCTTATAAGGTAGCTTTTACGATGGTGAAAATAAAAGAATCTTCACTCACTGGTATTAATTTAAGTATACTATATGTCGATAAATAAGTATAGAGAAAAGATAGGAATTAATAAAAACGGATAGTAAGAGTACAAAGAAGATGGAAGAAAAAGAAAAAGAGATAAATTTTAACAAAAGTTGATAGGAATAGATTGGATAAAGGAGTGAAAAATATGGCGAGTATTTATGCGACAAACAGTTCATCAAGTACGAGCACAAGTGGATTAAAAGGATATGGAGGATTAGCCAGTGGGCTTGATCGAGATTCGCTAATTGAGGCAATGACAACAGGGACGAGAAGTAAAATTGCCAAACAAAAACAAAAGATTCAAAGTCTAAAGTGGAAACAAGAAGCTTATCAAAATATTAGTTCCAAATTAATTGAGTTTTCTAGCACTTATTTATCTATGAGTTCTAAAAAATCCTTAATCAGTTCCAGTTTTTTTGCAAAGAGTGATATTACAGTAAATGGAACGAATAGTAAATATGTGAAAGTTTCTGGCTACTCCAATATTAGTGATAGCTTAGCAATTAATGGAGTAAAGCAGCTGGCAAAAAAAGCATCTTATACGACGGGATCGATTGAGAGTCAGGGATTAGAAACGGGAGTAATTGATTTTAGTAAGGAACAGAGTGTAGATGTGTTAGCAGGTACTACATTAAAGATCAAATATGGTTCTGGAAATGTAGAAGAAGAATATACAATTACATTAAAGAAAGATGGAGATTATTCTACTTCAGAAAAGGCGGTAGAAGCATTAAACGCTTCTTTAAAAGAAGTAGAAGGACCAAATGGTAAAACATTAGCAGAATATATGGAGTTTAGCCAAGTAAATGGGGTGTTAACTTTAACAGATAAGCAAAGCAATGGAATTAAAATTGTTGGAGGAGATGCTGCCTATTATCTTGGATATGGAGATAAGGAGGATGGCTCTGGATTGGAAGATGGCAGTGTCTCATTAATTGCTTCAAGAGAAATTATATCCAAAAAAGAAGTTAAATTATTGGATTATTTACCAGGAAAAACCATTGATTTTATGTATAATGGAACTTCTGTTTCCGTAGAGTTAGGTGAGATCACAGGCAATGATAATGCAGAACAGTTAAAAAGTATCCAACAATCATTACAAGATGCCTTTGATAAGAAAATTGGACTAAATCGTATTAGTGTGGAATTAGAAGTGGATGCTGAAAAGAAACCAGTAAAATTGGTATTTAAAACAAAGCTACCAGATGAGATGAACGAGGATGGTTCTTTAAAAGATGATACCACCTCTATATTAAAGGTGACAGGAGGAACAGCACCTCTGGATGCATTAGGATTATCCGTTGGAGACTCCAATCATTTAAACTTAAACTCTAAAGTAAGTAGTTTTATGGGAGATACGGGAACAAGTTCAACATATTCTTTAGAAATTAATGGTGAGTCAATTGATATTACAGGAAATGATACGATTCAAGGTGTGATTGATAAAATCAATAAGTCGGATGCGAAAGTAAAAGTCACTTATTTAGAAACAGCCAATCGCTTTCAAATTACATCAACAGAAGAAGGGGGCAGTGGAAGAATTTCTATTGATGCAACAAATAATGATTTTGCACAAAAGCTATTAGGATTAAAAAAGGAAGATGGTAAAGTAGTTAATGTGTCCGGACAAGATGCTATTATCAACGTAAGCTATGATGGTGTGGAAACTGAGATTCGTAGAAGTAGCAATACCTTTGATTTAGAAGGGCTTGCTGTAACCATATCAGGAGAATTTGGATATACAGATGATGTCATTGACAAAACATCAGAAGCAGTTACTTTTTCTTCAAAGGCAAATACGGAAAAAGTTATGGATTCGGTAAAAGAAATGGTAGAGGCTTATAATTCCATTATTGAGGCCGTGAATAAGGAGGTTAGTACAAAGCCAGATCGCTCCTATACTCCGCTTACCGATGAACAAAAGGAGGAGATGTCCGAAAGTGAAATTGAGAAGTGGGAAGAAAAGGCAAAAGAGGGATTGCTCTTTAATGATTCTGATTTAAGTTCCTTAGCAAGTAGTATGCGTTTTGTTTTAACACAGACTGGATTAAATTATACTGAGTTAGAAAAAATGGGGATTACAACGTCTACAAATGCCAGTGATAACGGAAAACTTGTCTTAGATGAGGATAAATTGACAGCAGCTCTTGAGACAGAGCCAACGTTAGTACAAAAGTTATTTGCAGGAGATGGAACGAGCAATGGTTTAATGACAAACATTAAAAATGTATTTGATCAATACGCAAAAAAGGAAGGGGCTTCGAAAGGAATTTTAGTGGATAAAGCAGGATCTTCTTTAGCACCTCTTAGTCTATTGACGAATACGATTTATAAGCAGTTGGAAGATATGGATAAAACGTTAAAGAGTTTACAAACCTATTTAACAACAGAACAAGATCGTTATATTTCTAAGTTTGCTTCCTTAGAAACAGTAATTGCTCAAATGAATAGCCAAAGCAGTTGGTTATCACAACAATTTAGTGCATAAATAATGAAATAAGTGAGGATATATAAAAGATGAATTTACAAGGATATCAACAATACAAAGAACAAAGTATTTATACAATGACACAGGGGGAATTATTAAATCTTCTCTATGATGAATTAATGAAGCGATTATTAAGAGCGGAATTAGCATTACAAGATAAAAATTTTGAGCTATTTGATCTTTCTATTGGACGCGCAAGAGAAATTGTACAGTATTTAAAAAGTACATTAAATCGTAAGTATCCAATTAGTTTTGAACTAAATCGTATGTATGATTTTTTCTTATATGAATTAAGCCGTATTCATGCGGGAAGAGATGTGCAAGTCATAAAAGAATTAAAGCCTTTAGTTCAAGATTTAAGAGAGGCTTTTCGCGAAGCAAGCCAAAAAGTAGCAAAATAAAAATCAGTATAAAAAATTCATAGTAATATAAGGATATGGATATGGAAGAAATGGAAGTATGGCTTGAAATTGCAAAACAACTACAAGCAGAATATCGGCACATCTGTGAGATTCGGCGTTTAACAGAAGAAATGAGAGATGCTTTTCAACGAGATGATACGGTTTCGGTGCAATTAATTCTTGGTATGAGACAAGAGGAAATGAATGAGTATGATCGCTGTGAAGAGAAGATTCATATATTAGACTGTTGTTTTCAAGGCGGAACGCAGGAGAGAGAGCGATGGTTAAAATCCGAAAAAAGCTTAGTTGATGAGAATGGAATGAAAAGAAAGTCTGCAGAATTATATCATTCGATTCAAAATCAGCTGAAGCTAACGATGGAAATAGATAAGAGATTAAATAAAAAAATTGCGGGAAAAGATTCCTTTTATAAAAAATAAACTTTTGATAGGCACGAAAATAGGACTGTTGTTACAAGATAGCAACAGTCCTATTTTTCATCTTACAGGATTCCTCATAAAGCACACTTTGTTCAGTAATAGGAGTCCTATTTTGTCGGTTTTGGAAGGGAAACTTCCCATAGAGGGCCACCAGCAGAAGCCGTTATTTTTAATTCTTTTACGATAGTATCAATGTTCCAAGTTTTTTTTGTGTTTTCATAGTTGTTCACATCTGCAATGTGAAGTTTTCCATTCTTTGTTACTCCTAAAATAAGAATAAAGTGTCCTTCTTTTGTAAAATGTCCTTCTCCCATTAAGCCGACTAAAATATGGTTCGAATTAAGGGAAGAGAGAATTGTCTGTTTGGAAGGATTTGTTATGCTTGTCACTTGAAAACCAAAAGAAGAGAGTCCTTCTGGTATAATTGTATGATAAGAGCCATTTTTCGGCGCCCAGAACCCATTTTCTGTTGCCCAATCTGCCATTTTATCGGGCGTCATTTGTGGATCGATGAAACTGCTAACAAGACAAGCTAATGTAGTTGGACCACATCCATAGATGGAGAGAGGATCTTCCCCTCCATATAAATGCTCATACCAGCGAATATCGTTTTGATTGTAATAAGTAATCGGGCCAAGAGAGCTATTTAAAATAGCGGCGTAGATATCGTGTTCGGATGAGGACGATGTTGTAGCAATAGCCGTTTCCTGTTTTGGAGTGCTAATTTGTTGTTGACTTTCTGTTTTTGAACAACTAGAGAATAGGAAACAGGCGCAGAAAAAAAGGGATAATAAATATTTTTTCATGAGCATTCTCCTCAATCAATCTTATCTTTTGTCAGTCCTTTTGTGGATTTTTTTGTTCTAAAAGTTGTTTTAAAAGCATAACTGAAGTTTTATCTGGTGTGGAAGCTTCTTTATTGGTGGAGACAGCTTCTAAAAGCTCCGTTCGAACGATAGGAATATCTTTTGGAGCATCGATGGCTAGTTTTACCCAATCAGAGCCCGAATCAACGATGGTAATTGTAATATTATCACCGATGACGAGAGATTCATTTTTTTTCCGCTGTAGAATTAACATGAGACTCCTCCTTTTTTTGAAATGTGGATAAGGCATGGCGGAATGTATAATCTTTAGAATCCAGCATAAGCTGACAAGCGTATCGATTTTGGTTATTCACTGCGATTGGGCATTTTAAATTAATCGTACAATCTTTTATTTCGTCATGAATTACAGAAATAACATAATAGGAAATATCTTTTTGAAAATCCTTTGATATTTGTAGTAATTTTTGATCTTCCGTTGATAAACATGGTTCATAAGAAGGAAGAAGATAAAAAGGATTCATAATAATAAAAGACAGAGATGGGGTTTTTATACTCTGTAGGGAGAGCATAAAATCACTGGCTGGATCAAAGGGAAGTGGAAGGAAATCGGTTTCCTCTTCAAAGCCAAATAAACCATTTGGAAAATGTACGACATCTTCTTTTGTATAAGAGATATTACCAAAGTAATTGGCAAGTAAGTTCATAAATCAATACCTCACAATTCTATCAATGAAAAAACTATGGTTTCATCGTTTTTTTTAATCGTTATATCATTATTTCATAAAATCTAATAGAGAGTTAGAAATAATATTACTGCCCACTTGCAAAGCGGCATTATAGGCGTATTGCATCCAAGAATAATTAGTAATACCCTCGGTTAGCTCCATTTCGGAAACATTAGAAATTTGTTCTGTTAAAGCAAGTTCTTCTGTCTCTAAGCGTTCCGAAGTTTGTGTCAGGAACTGGGATTGTACACCGATTCCAGTAATGCTGCTTAAAAGGCTGTTATAAGTATTTTCTAACTGTGTTGTCAAGGAATCAAAATGATCCCAGTCAATATCTTCTTTTTCTAGTTCAGTCGCTAGTTCCCCACAAATATCAATAATATTTTTTGGAGTACCATCAGCTGTTACGCCATAACCAATAGCTTTAATTCCTGGCAAAGAGGTGTTAAAAGCGCTAGAGCCATTGACTTGCCCTTGAGCATTAAAAGAAAGCCCAAAGCCGATATCAATATAAGTTTTTTGGTCTGCCAGTTGATCAAGGGTCTTTTGTTGGTCTGGATCCGTTGTGGAAACAGGAATTCCACGATATAAAAGAGTGTTTGTATTCGGATCGAGGGAAAAAGGTTTATTCTTTCCATCTCCGCCCGCTAATACATAACTATCTTCATAAGAGCTATTTAAACTGAGCAACATAGAATTTTGTTTTGTTCTAAGAGCAGTTGCATAGGTTTTTCGCTCAGCAGAAGTAATACCACCACTTTTTACACGGACGAGGTAATCTTTTAAAATTTCTTGTGTTTCTGTATTAATTTCTCTTAAAGCATTTTCCTGTACATCTTGGCGAGAAATCATATCTTTTACCGTATCTTGGTAATCTTGGTTTGCTGTGTATTTTCGATAGAGCTGCGTTTCACGAAAAGCAGCGGTTGGATTTTCCGAAGCCTTGCTAAATTTTCGTCCCGTTAAGACTTGCATACGAGCTGAGTCCAAATTGGAAAGAGAAGAAGCAAGCTGGGATTTATAATTTCTTATAACACTTCCGTTTGTAATTCTCATAAAAACTCCTTTCATCGTTAATATCGTTAACGTCCAACAACACCTGTACTATTGATCAAAATGTCAAGTGCTTCATCCAGTGCTGTCATAAGACGAGCCGCTGCACTATAAGACTGTTGATAATGCATAAGGCTGATTGCTTCTTCATCAAGAGAAACACCTGATAAATTATCACGAGAGTTTGAAATTTGATCGGCAACATTTAGTTGACTTTGAAGCAAAGTAGTTGTTGATTTTGTGTCAATCGCAAGTGTGTTTTGTAGATCGCTATAGCAATCAATAAAACTTCCAGTAAAAAAGGTTAAATTTGTTGTCCCAGTCTGGAAGGTAAAGTTTTGATTGCTACTTAATTGATTGATTAAGTTTAAAATACATGAATTATCAGTTGTCTCTGGAGTCCCATCTGGGTTTTTGTTGGTTGTATTAATAATGGAAATAGTTCCATTTCGCCATTCAGGGTTGATTTGAATATTAGAAATCGATAAGTCCTTTGTAGTATCAATTTTTGTAAAAAGGGCGTATTGTTCTGGATTGCTAAGTCCCAGTTGTTTTGCAGCATCGATATTAAGAGCATTTAGTTGTTCTGTAAATTGGCAAACCATTGCCTGCATCGAAGTTTCATAATAACCGAAGCCTTTCGTATCTGTCGCTGGAACATCAAAAATGCTAGAACAGTTAAGCATTTCAATCGTTCCCTTTAATGAGCCACTTTCTAATAAAACGGATTGATTGGAAATCAATTGTTCTGTTGTACGATTGCCTGCATCATCTTGTGCCGTTGTAAGAGAGAGACTTGTAACTTTACAAGAAGGGGAATCCTCCACTTGAATCTGAATAGAGCCAATTTGATTATCTCGAATGAGCGTTAATGTATTTCCGTCAGTCGTCTGTAGATTTACATTTAATAGATTCACTTTATGACCAGAGCCAACGTCGTTTTCTAAATAGGTTACATGAATGGGAAGATAATTGGACAGTTCATCCAATAAAAGGTTTCTCTCATCCATAAGTTCAAGGGCTGGATTACCGATAATATCACTTGTTTTAATTGACGCGTTTAACTCTTGAATACGAGAGAGAATATCATTAATAGAAGTGATATCTGTTGTTTTTAGGCTCTCAGCAGTCATTTCTTTTGTGCTTGTTAATTCTGTTTCATTGACGTGAAATAAGTTGAGCAACACTTCCATAGAAGCTCTTGTAGCACTATCGTAAGATTTTTCTCCTGGGTTTTGAGAAAGTTTTTGAAGTTGAGAGGAAAGATCGTTAAATGCCGTTTGGATAGCATCTCGATCGGTTTCATCAAAAATATCTTCTAATTGTTCTAAAATACTTTGTTTGGCGTCCGCACCTCCTACTTTAGACATTTGGTTTCGATATTGAATATCCAAAAAAGGATCTCGAACTTGTGAAATTCCAGTAATTTCAACACCAAATCCTGCACGTTGGTTTGTGGAAGTGGAACTTGTGGAACTACTGCGAAAGTTTAAGCTCATGAGATCAAGACGTTGTCTTGTATATCCAGAAGTGTTAATATTAGCAATGTTTTGCCCTGCAACATCTAAAGCACGCTGACTTGCATTTAGTGCCAGTTGTGCAGTTGTAAAACTTGCAAAAGTAGATCGTATCATAAAAACCTCCGTTAAATTTTTTTCGAATGAAAAGTTCCCGTTTGTTTCTGTTCTGTAGAAGGGATTTTTTGTTGAGCTAATGCTTTTTCAATGGTATGTAAATTGATCTCTATCATTTTTTTTGCATTTTCGCTGACTTCTTGAAGAAGAAGCATTCGTTCTTTAAACCGTGGAAAGAGAAGAAGTAATTGTTCTTGTTCTTTTCCAGAACTTCGTTCTAAAATTTGTTGAAATGACAAGGAGGAAAATCCAAGTTTTTGTTGGAGTTGTTCTCGTTTCTTATCAAAACCTCGAAGTTTTAAAATAAAAACTTGTTCTTTTTTCATGGCCTCTTCTACAAAAGTAACGCGATTCTTTTTCGCCGCTATCAATTTTTCTTGTTCGACTTCGATGAGGGCATCAAATAAGGCAATGTAGTCATTTAATAATTTTATAAAATTTGAAAATTGATCCATGGAATCCTCCTATTTTAATAAAAGAATTTTATTTGCAATTGTAATACTATCTGGATTATAAGTACCAGATTGTATTTGTTGTTGTAGCATACGCAGTTTTTCCTCTCGATCTGGTTGTTCGTATCTATTGTTTATATCGTTTAACATAGAAGTCGTTAGTTTTTTAGTAAATATCTGATTGTTAATTTCCTTTTCATTAGAATGGATGGTAACAGTATCAAAATTTTTTTTTACACTATTTGAAAAAGAGTTCGTTTGGTTGACGTTTGTAGATTGTTCTTTCAAAGGAACAATCGGATTAAATGAAATTTTCATATTGGTCACACACTCCTTAAAAAGACTTCTTTCAATAATATCGACAGATGATTTTAAAAGATTAAGAAGAATGATAAGATACCTATTTTAAAATCATAGAACGTTTTAAGTATACACGATAAATAAGAAGGTTCCTAGAGTAGTTTTTCAAGTTCCTAGTTTGTTTTTGAGGGACGGCGTCGAGCAGAAATATTGTATTTCTGTTCGACGTTATATCTAAGGGAAACGTTCATAAAGTGTGTTTTTCATCATTTAATAAGAAAAAATAGAAGAATAAGGGAGAGAAAGCTCAATGGTTGTTCCTGATAAAGGCTCACTTGTAATGAAAATCTTTCCATTTAAAGAAGTAATAATCTGAGAGACAATATCCATGCCAATTCCACGACCAGAAAATTCAGATACCTGTTGCTTGATGGAAAGTCCAGGTAAAAAGATAAGCTCTAAAATTTCAGAATGACTGTAAAGGGAAGGGGATTTTTTTAACAATCCAGATGCTTTGGCTTTTTCTAAAATTTTATCGGTATCAATTCCATATCCATCATCTTGTACCGTCAATGACAGACCAAAAGAATTCAAGTCTGCCAAAATAGAGATAGTTCCAATTTCATTTTTGCGAGCGGATATTCTTTCTTGTGCTGTTGATTCAATGCCGTGATCCATTGCATTTCGAATAAGATGAATACAGGCGGTATTTAAAGCATCAAAGGCAGGCTTTGTAATCATTAAGTCTTCTCCAGCAGTCAAAAAGTGTACTTTTTTTTGGAGTTTTTCCTCTAAAGTATGGAGGAGAAGTTCCATTTTTTCAAAGAGCAATGAAAGAGGAATTAAAAGGAAAGAAGAGGCATGATGCTCTAGTTCCATGGAAAGTTCTTGAAGATGTTCCAATTCAAGAAACACACCAGAAGTTTTTGGTAATTCCTCATTTAAAGTATGATATAATGTAGATTGACATTGCATAATTTGTGTTGCTAGTTGTTCAAGGGATTCGAATTTACTAGCTTGGACAACGAGAGAAGGAGGTAGCTTCGTTTTTCTATTTGAGCATTGAAAAGAGGCTAAGCTATTTTCAAAAGCAGTATCAACATGGATGGGAGCAGATGTTTCTTCTAAAACAAGAAGTTCCTCGATTGCAGTTACGTTAAGGCTGTGCTCTAAATATTGTTTTGCAGTTTGTAACTCCTCTTTTGTTGGAAAACAAAGTAATAATCCTTGGTTTTTAAGAATCTCATTTGAAATTTGTTCCAAATCTGTGGGATAATAGTCAAAGGAGAACTGTTCCTTAGTTAGAGAGGCGATAATAACGAAGGAACGGGCCCTTTCCATACCGATGTCATCGGGAAAGTGTAATTGAAGGATATAGGGAGTAGCAAAAGGAAAAGAAGAGGAACAAGGAAATTCATCTTCTTTTTTCTTTTTTCTTTTATCCGAAATATCCTTAATTTTTTTAGCAAAATGGTCGATATTTGAACCAAGAGTTTGTTGGTTTTCTATAGAGTTAAGTTCCGCTTGTAAAAAACTTGAAAAAGAATATAGAAGTTGCAATAATTCTTTTTGTAGTGGTTGAGAAATCCTATGGATTCCATGGGACTGGATATGAGAAAAAAGATCTTCTATTTTATGAGTCACTTCTGTAATAGAAGAAAATGGCATCATAGAAGAAGAACCTTTTATTGTATGTAAAATACGGAATAATTCTTGAAGATTTTCAGAAGAGAAATGCTGGTTTTTTTTCACTTCCAGTAAAATTGTATCAAATTGTTCAAGAAAGGAATAAGTTTCTATAAAATAGAGTTGTATCAGCTG
>UQVN01000054.1 GCA_900544525.1 uncultured Eubacteriales bacterium | reverse complement strand
ATAATTAAAAACCAAAGGAATATATTAAAACAAGTCCATAGAAAAGCAATCGTACCTACATCCATAACTACTTACCTCCCAACAAATCGTTTGATGAATCACTATTATTGATTTACAATAACTTATATGAATAAAGTTAAGGGATCAATCAAAATTCTGGTTGGCAAATTGAGAATGATACAGTTTTTCATAAAAACCTTTTTTCTCTAATAACTGCTCATGATTTCCTTGTTCAATAATATTTCCATCTTGAACAACTAAAATTAAATCTGCATTTTTAATGGTAGATAGTCTATGAGCAATAACGAAAGAAGTTCTGCCTTTCATTACTTTTTGCATGGCATCTTGAAGCATTTTCTCCAATCTCGTATCCACAGAAGAAGTTGCTTCATCAAGAATTAAGATCTGCGGATCTTTTAAAATGGCACGAGCAATTGTTAAAAGCTGTTTTTCTCCTTGAGAAATATTATTTGCCTCTTCATTGATAATAGAATCATATCCGTGGCTTAATGTACGAATAAAATGGTGCACATTTGCCATCTTTGCCGCATCAATAACTTCATCTTTTCTCGCTTCTAATCGTCCATAGCGAATATTATCATAAATACTTCCATGGAAAAGCCAAGTATCTTGAAGCACTAAAGAGAATAAAGAATGAAGTTTGCTTCGATCCATATCCCGAATATCTATGCCATCAATTTTAATAGAGCCACCTTTTACATCATAAAAACGAAGTAATAAGTTCATCAACGTCGTCTTACCAGCTCCCGTTGGCCCAACAATGGCTACCATCTGTCCACTCTTTACATCAAAATTAACATCTTTCATTAAAAGCTCATCGCTATATCCAAACTGAACATGTTCAAAGGAAACATTTCCTTTTATCTCTTTTTCATTTACTTCTACCGTTCCCTTTTGTTCTTCCTCTTCCTCATTTAAAAGAGAAAAGATTCTTCCCATAGCCGCAAAAGCAGATTGAATCTGTGCGGATAGCTGAGATACTTGGGAAAGCGGATCATTGATCTGCCAAATATAACGGATAAATGCTTGTAAATTACCAACAGAAATCGTTCCTTGAATCACAAAAATACAACCAAGAACTGCAACAGAACCAATTGTCAAGTATGTGACCAATGAAATACAAGGAGAAATAAGAGCCGAAACAAACTGTGCCTTAAAAGCAGAGTTTGCCATTCTCACATTGACTTCCTCAAATTGTTTTTTGGCATCTTCTTGTTTATTATATAATAATATTTCATTAAATCCACCATATAGCTCGGTAATCGTTCCATTTAATTCTCCTACTGTTTTTTGTTGAATCTGGAATAATCTTTGAGAACGTCCTACAAATATTTTTGTAATTAATGCTGTCAGTGGAATAATAATAAGAGCAACACAAGCCATTTTCCAGTTAATGCGGAACATCATCCCAAGCGCTAATATAAAGGTAAGACAACCTGTTACCGCTTTTGTAAATGTCTGTTGTAATGCATTGCTTAACGTATCCACATCATTTGTTACCGTACTCAATACATCACCAAAAGCACGATTATCAAAATAACGCACTGGCAATCTTTGAATTTTCTGTTGCAATGCATTTCTTAAATCATGCATCGTACTTTGAATGGCATTTGTCAATAAAAATGAAGAAGTTAAAAGGAGTGCTGCTCTTGTTGTATAACAAATAGCTAGAATACCAATAATTCGAATTACAATATCAAAATGGATATGGGCACCTGCAACTCCTTTTGCAATTTCACTGGCATCTTTCATTAACTGGGTTGTAATAGAACCTTCAATGCTTGGATTCATAGCATAAATTCCAGTGGAAAGCACTAATGCGATAATTGCAATTAACAATTTTTTAGAATAAGGAGAAGCATAGTGCAGAAACTGTTTGATACACTTTGACCAGTTAATTTTATCATTCATACTGCATTTCCTCCTCACTAAGCTGTGATGCAGCGATTTCATAATAGATTTCACAGTTTTTCAATAATTCTTTATGAGTACCTGCACCAACAATTTTTCCTTCATTTAACACAATAATTTTATCCGCATCCATAATGGTAGAAACACGCTGTGCTACAATTAATACGATCTCATTTGTCACTTCTTTTTTTAATTCTGCACGGAGTTTCGCATCGGTCTTAAAGTCCAAAGCGGAAAAAGAATCATCATAAATATAAATTTCTGGCTTTCGAACGACGGCTCTTGCAATAGAGAGACGCTGTCTTTGCCCACCAGATACATTGGTAGCACCTTCTACAATTCTTTCTTTAAATTGCAATGGCTTTTCCATAATAAAATCATATGCTTGTGCTACTTTTGCTGCATGAATGACTTCTTCAATTGTAGCATCTGGCTTTCCAAAACGAATATTCTCTTCAATCGTTCCACTAAATAAATTTGCCTTTTGTGCTACAAACCCGATCTTATTCCGTAGTTCATTAAAATTCATATCTCGAACATCGACACCGTTTACTAAAACCCGTCCACTGCTCACATCATAAAATCTTGGAATCAACTGAATCAATGTACTTTTACCAGAACCTGTACTTCCAATAAAAGCGACAGTTTCCCCTTCTTTTGCTTCAAAAGAAATATCTTTTAATACTGCCTCTTCTCCATCTGGATAAGCAAAATCCACATGTTCAAAAACAATGGAACGTTTTTTCTCTTCTTCTTTTTTACTTTCCCCATGATGAATACTGCTCTCCATCTCTAAAACTTTCATAATACGTTTTGCAGAGACATTGGCTCTTGGATACATCATAAACACCATGCAGAATAAAAGAACGGAAAACATCGCATGGAATAAATATTCCATAAATGCTACAAGTTTTCCAATTGGAAGCGCTCCTGCATCGATTAAATGACTGGCTGTAAAATAAATCAGTAATGCCGATAAATTCATTAATAAGAAAAATACTGGCTCTGTGGATGACATTAATTTAAAAAGTTTCTTTGACTGATTCATGAAATTTACGTTTTCATCATCAAATCGTTCCGTTTCATATTGATTATTATTGAAAGAACGAATCACTCGAATCCCTGTTAAATTCTCACGAAAAATTCGGTTAATGGAATCTAAAGAACCTTGCTGTCTTTCACTAATTGGAGAAGAAATTTTTCCTACCAATACAACACCAATAATAATAATTGGAATCGTTGAAATAATAATAAGTGAAAGTTTTAACGATGTCGTAATCGTTAAAGTAAAGCTAACGGCAATCATAACAGGTGTCAACAATGCTGTTTTCAAAATAATATTTAAAAACATCATAATCTGAAAGGCATCGTTATTTGTTCTTGTAATCAGGGATGCAACTCCCAGTTCATTCATCTCACTATGGGAAAAAGATTGTACTTTATTAAATACATCCTGTCTGATATCTCGTGTTACCGATGTGGAGATTTTTGCAGAACAATATCCTAGCAAAATCGTCCCACATACCCCTATAATTGAGATAATAGCAATTCGGATTCCCATTTGAAATAAATAGGCTTCGTCTTGATTCTGTACCCCGTTATCAATCATATCGGATACGAAGGTCGGAATCCCAAGTTCTACTAAAGCAAATCCAAAGACCGATATCACATTCAAACAAACAAGCCATTTGTATCGCTTTAGATACTGCAAGATTAATTTCACAATTTACCCTCCTTATAAAATAACTAAAACTAAGCGAAAGAAAGGACAAGATATATGTCACTCTAACGTTATCCATGACATATCACTTGTCCATTCAATACTATTCTAACATATTATAAATCTTTGTCCAATACTTTTTCTCTTTTAATATGCTTTTCCGAAGTACACCATAGCTTTTGCAGGTTTTCCACAGTGAACACAAGTTTCTCCAAGATTTTCTTGCTCAAATGGCATACAACGAGTGGTAGCTGTTGTTTCTTCTTTAATGGCTTCTTCACATTCTTTGCAACCACACCACATTGCCTTTACGAAACCTCTTTGTTCTGCAATCGCTTCTTTAAACTCATCCCAGTTTTTCGCTGTTACTGTATGAGCATCTCTATGTGCCTTTGCACGTTCAAACATATCATGTTGGATCTGTTCTAATACTTCTCCAACCTTTTCATTTAATTCATCAAGAGATACTTGAATCTTCTCTCTTGTATCACGGCGTACAATAACTGCCTGATTTGCTTCGATATCTTTTGGTCCAATTTCAATACGAATTGGAATTCCACGCATTTCTTGTTCACTAAATTTCCAGCCTGGGCTCTTATCAGAATCATCCACTTTAACACGATAGTTAGAAGATAAAATTCCTCTTAATTCCTCTGCTTTTTCAAGAACTCCTTCTTTTTTCTGCATAATTGGAATAATCATAACCTGAGTTGGAGCAATTCTTGGTGGAAGAACAAGACCTGAGTTATCTCCATGAACCATAATAATCGCACCGATTAAACGAGTTGTCATTCCCCAAGATGTCTGATATACATGTTTTAATTTGTTATCTTTATCTGTGAATTGAATTCCAAAGGCTTTGGCAAATCCATCACCAAAGTTATGACTTGTTCCAGACTGTAATGCTTTTCCATCATGCATTAACGCTTCAATTGTATAAGTTGCTTCTGCACCTGCAAATTTTTCTTTTTCTGTTTTTTGTCCTTTTACAACTGGCATAGCAAGCACTTCTTCACAGAAATCTGCATAGATGTTTAACATCTGAATCGTTCTTTCTTTTGCTTCTTCTGCTGTTGCATGAGCTGTATGACCTTCTTGCCATAAAAATTCACGAGAACGAAGGAATGGTCTTGTTTCCTTTTCCCAACGAACAACGGAACACCATTGATTATAAACTTTTGGAAGATCACGATAAGATTGGATATCTCTTGCATAAAAATCACAGAACAGTGTTTCAGAAGTTGGTCTTACACACATTCTTTCCTGTAATTCATTTAAACCACCATGTGTCACCCAAGCAACTTCTGGAGCAAATCCTTCTACGTGATCTTTTTCTCTTTGTAAAAGACTTTCTGGAATAAACATTGGCATATAAACATTTTCTACCCCTGTTTCTTTAAAGCGTCTATCCAATTCTTTTTGAATGTTTTCCCAGATGGCATAACCTGCTGGTTTGATTACCATACAACCTTTTACACTAGAATAATCCACTAATTCCGCTTTTTTTACAACATCTGTATACCACTGTGCGAAATCTTCTTCCATAGAAGTAATTGCTTCTACTAATTTCTTTTCCTTTGCCATTTTCTAATCTCCTTCTTTTATTACAAATATCGTTTTATAGAATTGTTGAGTGGGAAGTTTTTGAATGGCATAAAAAACGCCGATACTTCTTCCCTCTCAACATAAAAGGGACCGAAATATCGGCGGTACCACCCTGCTTAACAGCTCTCTATCTTAGACTATTGATTCTCTTAACAAGATATTCAAAGAAATGAGCTATTCTCTCATTCTTCCTTTAACGCAGAAATTACGTTCTGTTTTCACAGACAGCTCAAAGGCAGGTTCTTTGTTCGCTTTCATAAAAATCTCTCAGCCATTTTGCCTAAGCAAACGGATTCTCTCTCTGTATATGTAGGAAGAACAAATACTATCCCTTATCAACGCCATTTTTCAATACAATTATTGTATGAGAAAAATAACATTCTGTCAATGAGGAATTTCCAAAATCCATCTCTCACTTCTATCTCTTTTTTTTTAGCCTGTCCAGCAAAGGCTATTACAGAATAGGTAGCAGAAAAACTACTTAAAATCATACTGCCTACTAACAAATAAGAAACCACCTTTTTCATATTTTTACTCCTTCCTTCTTTTTTATTATATGATGAGCATAGCTTATGAGCGCCATTCTCCAAATCCATTGCTTGTCCTATTATTTTTATTGTATCATGAATGCATTTTACAGTCATTTTGGTTTTCTCTATCTTCTTTACTTTTTTCTATGTTATTTTCTCACATTTTCTTATACTTCTTCAAAGAAAGCCCTTGTATTTTCTTTGCTTTTCTACTATGATACTTAGTAAGCATATTTTTAGCTATTGTTCTGTTTTTATCGGGAAACTTGTTTTGCTTGTTCCCTTTTTATCAACGAGAAAAAACATAGAATACTTGTATCGTTGCTTTGGTATAAATCAGAACTCTTATGATATGATTTAAAAAATAAAAGCGCAGCTTGCGCAATTGGAGGTACTATGGATATCGTAACAATTAGAGACCTTTATAGAAAACGTGAAGACTATATTGGTAAAACTATTACAGCTTGCGGTTGGGTTCGTAGCAACCGTGACTCAAAGACATTTGGTTTCATCGTTATTAGCGATGGTACTTTTTTTGAAACTTTACAGGTTGTATACAGTGCAGAAAAACTTTCTAACTTTGCAGAAATCGCAAAATTAAACGTTGGTTCTGCACTTATTGTAAAAGGACAACTTGTTGCAACTCCAAACGCAAAACAGCCATTTGAAATTCAAGCAGAAGAAATCACAATTGAAGGTGCTTCTAGTAGTGACTATCCTCTTCAAAAGAAACGTCACTCTATGGAATATTTAAGAACAATTTCTCATCTTCGTCCTAGAACTAATACTTATCAAGCGGTATTTCGTGTTCGTTCTTTAATCGCTTATGCCATCCACAAATTCTTCCAAGAAAGAGATTTTGTCTATGTGCATACACCATTAATTACTGGTAGCGATGCAGAAGGTGCAGGAGAAATGTTCCAAGTAACAACTCTCGATCTGAACAATGTTCCAAAAAATGAAGATGGTACTGTTGATTTCAAACAGGATTTCTTCAATAAACCAACAAACTTAACAGTAAGTGGGCAATTAAATGGAGAAACATTTGCACAAGCATTCCGAAATATTTATACTTTTGGACCAACATTCCGTGCTGAAAATTCCAATACAACAAGACATGCCGCTGAATTCTGGATGATCGAACCTGAAATCGCATTTGCAGATTTAGAAGATGACATGATCCTTGCAGAAAATATGTTAAAGTATGTCATTAACTATGTATTAGAACACGCACCAGAAGAAATGAACTTCTTTAACCAGTTTATTGATAAAGGACTTCTCGATCGTTTACACCATGTAGCAACTTCTGATTTCGCTCGTGTTTCTTATACAGAGGCTGTTGAAATTTTAGAGAAAAACAATGATAAATTTGAATATAAAGTATCTTGGGGTACCGACTTACAGACAGAACATGAACGTTACTTAACAGAAGAAATTTATAAAAAACCTGTCTTTGTAACAGACTATCCAAAAGATATCAAAGCATTTTATATGAAATTAAATGATGATAATAAAACCGTTGCTGCTATGGACTTATTAGTTCCTGGTATCGGGGAAATTATCGGTGGAAGCCAACGTGAAGATAACTATGATAAGTTAATGGAACGTATGAATGACTTAGGATTAAAACCAGAAGATTATGACTTCTATCTTGATTTAAGAAAATATGGTTCTACAAGACATGCAGGATTTGGACTCGGATTTGAACGTTGTGTTATGTATTTAACAGGAATGGGCAATATCCGCGACGTAATTCCTTTCCCAAGAACTGTAAATAACTGCGAATTATAATAACCATAAAAAGGGCCGTTGCAAAATATAAAATAACTGATTTTGCAATAGCCCTTTTCTCTTTCTTATTTATTGTTTTAATTTTATTTTTGGCTTATCTTTTCTTCTCTTTCTTGAAATTCAATTAGTTCTTGGAATTGCTGTAACGGCATCGGCTTATAGTAATAATAGCCCTGTACCCACTTACACTTTGTTGTCTTTAAAAAATCAATATATTCTTGATCTTCTACTCCTTCTGCTAATACAGATATCCCAAGAGTATCAACCACATCGATGAGACCACGGATAGCATCTTTTCTTTGTTCTGTAATCGGCTCTTTAAAGAAAATGCGATCCAGTTTAACAGTATCTACATTTCTTTTAAATAATACAGAAAAAGACATATTACCTGCCCCAAAATCATCAATCGAACAACGAATCCCTGCTTCTTTAAAGTCTTTCATCGTCTCTTCCACATGGCTCCCTACATGAAATTGTAGATCTTCTAAAAATTCAAACTCCACATATTCTTTTGGAATAGCAAATTCTTCTAATATAGTTAAGTAATCTTCTTTAAAATCCACATCTTTGATTGTAATATTAGGGATATTAAAACTCATAGGAACTCTTATTTCCCCATTTTCCAATCCCTCTTTTAAATAACGACATATTTTTTTAAAATTTGTTAAGTCTACTGTATAAATTTCACCATACTCATTTAAAACAGAAAAGCATTCGGCTAACGATACATCTTCTCTTCCAAACCATCGAAGAAGAATTTCACCTCCAATAATTTTTTCTGTATGTAAATCTACCTTTGGCTGTGCATAAACGATAAACTCATCATTCATTCTTGCCTTTGTCAATCGTTCCATTAACTGTTGACGATAGAGATATTTCTTATATTTTTCTTCTGTAAATACTTCAAAGCTATAACTTCTCTTCTTAAGCTCTGGGCATATCTTTCTCATAAGCCCTGCTTTTATTAGCATTTCATCATAACTATCTTTTATATCTTTTCCCAATATAATTCCAAAAGAAGTAAAAATTGTTTCATGAATACCCTCCACTTTGTTATAAAAAAGAGCATCCGTTAAGTCTACAAGAAATTCATTACAAACAAGTGCATCTGCACTCATCCCCTCTCTTTCTGGACATTCAATAAAAAAATAAAAAGTGTCTCCAAAACTTCTTTCTACATACCCTTTTCCTTCTAGAAATTTTTTAAGAATCGAATAAATCTGATCTAAGATTCCATTTCCGTGTTCTACTCCGAATCTAGCATTATAGTATTGGAAGTTTTTTATATTCATTTCTACAAAAGCCATATTACTCTTTTCTTTTTTTGTAAAACTTGAAAAAACTTCTCGCAATGTCATATCCTTTCGTGACATCGTATTCATATAAATGTATTCCCTCTCTTTCCTAATAAATAATACAAACTCCTATAATATATATTCTGATCTTATTCTATCACGATCCTCTATGAGAAATCACCAAACAATTTTATAATCAAAAATCCAATGCATCAATACATTCGAAAGCCTCACCAAAAGGTTCTTCCTTAAATACCATTCTCTCTTTTGTTGTTGGATGAGTAAATGCAATTCTCGAAGAAAATAATCCAATTTGACGATAAACTCTTTTTGTTTTTTGAAACTTTTTATTATATTTCGTATCACCCCAAATTCCAGCGCCACGACTTGCCATTTGCACCCGGATCTGATGATGTCTTCCTGTTACTAACTCAATTAATACATAAGTTAATAGTCCTTCCTCTGTCTCTAATACATCCAATACTTCATAACCAAGTTCCGCTCTTTTTGCACCTTTTGTCCCTTTTGGCACAACTTTTGAAGTATTTGTTTTGCCATCTTTTACGAGATAATCGATCATGACTCCTTCTTCTTCTTTTAACTCTCCTGTTAAAATCGCCTGATAATCTTTTTCCATCAATCCATCTTGTACTTGATCACTTAAATTAGCAGCTGCCTTTTGATTTCTAGCAAATACCATAACCCCTCCAACAGGGCGATCCAAACGATGTACAATGGCAACATATGGTTCCTCTGTCATCTCTTCTTTCTCATAGAGATAATTTTTTAGATAATTTACCATATCCATATCCCTTGTCTTATCACTTTGTGATGGCATTCCCTGCGGTTTTACACAGACAATAATATCACTATCTTCATATAAAATTTTTACCTTTTGTGTTAACATATTTTTTCTCCTCTAAATTTTAAATCGATATCCAACGCCCCAAATTGTTTCGATATACTGTGGTTTTGCTGTATTAAATTCAATTTTTTCACGAATCTTTTTAATATGAACTGTTACCGTCGCGATATCACCAATGGAATCCATATCCCAGATTTCTTTAAATAACTCTTCTTTTGTAAACACATGGTTTGGATTACTAGCTAAAAATGTCAAAAGATCAAATTCTTTTGTTGTAAACGCTTTTTCCTCATCATTGACATAAACTCTACGTGCAGTTTTATCAATTTTTAATCCACGAATTTCGATGATGTCATTTTCAATAGTAGCACTTCCGATTAATCTCTCATAACGAGCAATATGGGCTTTTACTCGAGCTACCAGCTCACTTGGGCTAAAAGGTTTTGTAATATAATCATCAGCTCCTAACCCTAATCCTCGTATTTTATCAATATCTTCTTTCTTTGCAGAAACCATGAGAATTGGAATATTTTTTACTTCTCGAATTCTTTTACAAATCTCAAATCCATCAATTCCTGGAAGCATGAGATCTAAAATAATCATATTAAACTCTTCAGAAAGCGCTCTTTCTAACCCTGTTTGTCCATTATTCTCAATAGCAACTTCAAAAGAACTCAATTCTAAATAATCTTTTTCAAGTTCCGCAATGCTTTCTTCGTCCTCAATAATTAATATTTTATTCATGATTAAAATCCTCCTTATACTTTCTCAATGTGAAATAAATCGTTGTTCCAGAACCTGGACGACTCGTTGCCCATATTTTTCCACCATGTTCGTCAATTACTTTTTTTGCAATGGAAAGTCCTAATCCGCTTCCACCTTTTGATGAGTTTCTAGAAGCATCTGCTCGATAGAGGCGATTAAAAATATATGGCAAATCATTTTCAGATATTCCTTCTCCATTATCTTCAATCTCTACTTGGACAACTTCTTCCTCTTCTTTTAGTCTAATATTGACACAACCTTTTTCTTTATCGTTATATTTCATAGCATTGATGACAATATTATTAATGACTCGTTTAATCTGCTCCGCATCAGCAACTACAAGGGTATGTGGTTTACAATAATTAATATAAGTCAATACAATTCCTTTTTCCTCCATATCAACGCTTAACTCTTCTACACAATCAGCAAAATACGCATCGATATCAATTTTCGTAAAGTTATAAGGAATGACGTTGCAATCAATTTTAGAATACACGGATAGCTCATTAATTAAGACGTTCATATCATTGGCTTTATTATAAATTGTCTTAATATAGCGTTCCATCTTTTCTGGAGAATCCGCAACACCATCCATAATTCCCTCCACATATCCTTTAATAGCGGTAATTGGGGTTTTCAAATCATGACTAATATTGCTAATCAATTCTCGATTTTCTTCTTCATAATGTAAGCGATATTCGATTGACTCTTTTAATTTCCGTCTCATCTCATTAAAAGAATCACAAAGTTCTCCGATCTCATCTTGATTGATCACTTCAACGTCCACATCTAAATTTCCTTCTTTAATCCGATCGGTTCCCTCCTTTAACAGGCGGATTGGTCGAATAAACTCTGTATACATAAAAGCAGAAATTAAAGAACTTGAAAAAATAAGAATCCCTATAATTGCAAGTAAAACTTGAGTAATAATATTTTTAAAGTTTGGAGCGATTTTCTCTAAACAAGACATAATAAAAAAACTTCCGCGTTTTCCATCTGACGTTTTATAATCTCCTTGTTTAATCATAAAGTTTTCTGGCTTACTAATAAAAAGTCCTCCATTGCTGTGCATATAATCGCTTCCATACTTTGGAAGATATTGTTCTACTTCTTTATGATCTTCCTTCGTTCCTCGATAAATAATGTCGTTTTCTTCCCGAATAATTAAATAAGAAAAACGACCTTTTAACTCTTTATTTACCGAGTTTATATACGACTCATCCCGCAACTTATCTGGATCTGTTTTTACCACATTCTCCAATTTTTGGAATACTTCATCTGTTAACTTATCAACTGCTTTCGTAGGATTCGCAACATAAGACAATCCATTGATATTTCCATTTACGGTCATATTCACATAGAAATTACTTATTATTACAGTTGAAATCATCATAAGAAATAATGGTAAAATAATAGCAGGCAAAAAGAGTAACTTCACTTTATTTACGATTTTCATCCCGTTCACCGCCTTTCTTACTGTTTTTATCATATCATAGTTTTTCAGTACCTGTGAAAAATATTTGTGAAATTTATGAATATTTAATAATTATGCAAAAAAGACTACTATAAAGCGTACCCTCTATAGTAGTCTTCTTTTCATCATCTTCTTATGCTAAATATTTCTTTAAATCTTCTACTTTGTTTAATGCTTCCCATGGAAGATTTAAATCTGTTCTTCCAAAATGTCCGTACGCTGCTGTTTGTTTATAGATTGGTCTTCTTAAATCTAACATCTTAATGATACCAGCTGGACGAAGATCAAAGTTTTCACGAACGATTTCCACTAACTTGTTATCGGATACTTTTCCTGTTCCAAATGTGTCAATCATAATAGATGTTGGCTGAGCAACACCGATTGCGTAAGATAACTGGATTTCACATTTATCAGCAAGTCCTGATGCTACAATATTTTTTGCCACATATCTTGCAGCATATGCAGCAGAACGGTCTACTTTTGTACAGTCTTTTCCTGAGAAAGCTCCACCGCCGTGACGAGCATATCCACCATATGTGTCTACGATAATTTTACGTCCAGTTAAACCACTATCTCCATGAGGTCCACCGATTACAAAACGTCCAGTTGGATTGATAAAGAATTTTGTATTATCATCAATCATATCTGCTGGAAGCACTGCATCGAATACATATTTTTTAATATCTTCATGAATCTGTTCTTGTGATACTTTTTCATCATGTTGTGTTGATAATACAACAGCATCGATTCTTGAAGGTTTTCCATTTTCATCATATTCTACTGTTACTTGGCTTTTTCCATCTGGTCTTAAATAAGAGAGTGTACCATCTTTTCTTACTTTTGTAAGCTGTCTTGTTAATTTATGAGCTAAAGAAATAGGATATGGCATATATTCTTCTGTTTCGTTTGTAGCAAAACCAAACATCATACCTTGGTCACCAGCTCCAATTGCTTCTAACTCTTCGTCAGACATTTTATTTTCTCTTGCTTCTAACGCTTTATCAACACCCATAGCAATATCGCTTGACTGTTCATCAAGAGCTACCATAACACCACAAGTATCGGCATCAAATCCATATTTTGCACGATCATATCCAATTTCTCTTACTGTATCACGAACAACTTTTTGAATATCCACATAAGCATTGGTTGTGATTTCACCCATAACCATAACTAATCCTGTTGTACAAGCTGTTTCACACGCAACACGGCTCATTGGATCTTGTCTCATTAATTCATCAAGAATGGCATCAGAAATCGCATCACAGATTTTATCAGGATGTCCTTCTGTTACAGATTCAGATGTAAATAGTAATTTTTCCATTTTTTTCTCCTTTTCTTTGTACTGATACCTCTCTTTAAGAGTTATTTAAAAATATACGATACAAAATGTGAATTACACACTTTGCTGCACACGAGCAGTTTATGCGAGAAAAGCCCTTCCTCTGCAAACTCTACATCGTTTACACGTAATAAAAAAAGTCCGAAATAATCGGACTTGAATACTTTCTATCACTCAAATCCTCTTATTGCTCGATTCATTATCGCTCAGGTAGGCACCTTCCGACAAAACGGGGTTGCCATGACTTCATAGGCCCTTATGCCTCCATCATTCTGAATAAGAGAAGTATCTTTTTATTGATATAATAACGCTAATACTATACTACAAATAGATTTATTCGTCAACCTATTTTTTTAAAGCTGTCATAAAACATCGTTTTATGACAGCTTTTTTAACACTTTATTTTCTAATGTAATCTTTGATGTGCTACATCCGAAGTTACCGAACGAACAATCTCTAACTCTAAAATTTCTTGTCTTCTAAATTTAGATACGCGAATTGCTACCCCATTAAAGAACACACAAGTTCCTTTTGTAATGGTTCTAACATCTTGTTCATAATTTTCCATAAATACATCAAGTAAAGTTGCATCATCATCTCCATATGGGATATGAACCGCACAAGAACGATTTACATTTTTTACTTTTGCTTTTGGAAAAAATACAGTTTTCTCAACTTCATCATAATCACGGAACCAATAACGTCTTACACAGAATAAAATTGCAATACTTATAATGCAAATTAAATTCTCTACCATAGAAGTATGTTCTCCGATCATATGACGAGCTACTGCAAAAATCAACACTTCAACAACGGTACTTGCCTTATGCTTACAAAGCAATTTGACAAACTCAATTCCAACTGCTACGGTTAACGCATCTTCTATGAAGTGTGTCATTCCTTCAATTTTAGAAGGAAGTAATAAACTCTCCCATAGCTCTTTAATTAAGTAAAGAACGGCAAATCCAATAGAAATCGCGACTAAAATCGCGACTCCCATTTCCATATATTCAACTATATGGTATGTTTTGTCATTGATTTTATTTCTCATGCATCAACCTACTTTCAATTTAAACTTCTGAATTTCTCTGTCTGTGGATACTTTTTCGATCTTTCCACCAAGTGCTCTTAATTTGCCTTCAAAATTCTCATATCCTCTTTGAATGTATTTAATGTCTTCTACAATAGTAAATCCATCTGCTGAAAGTCCAGCCATAACAAGTCCTGCTCCTGCACGGAGATCTGGCGCCTGTACAACGGCTCCTGTAAACTTATCAACCCCTTCAATAATCGCAGTATTTCCTTCTACTTTTATTTTTGCTCCCATTCTAGATAATTCATCTACATATCGAAAACGGTTTTCAAAAATACTTTCTGTAATAACACTTGTTCCTTCTGAAAGTGCTAGTGTAATTGCCATCTGAGGCTGCATATCCGTTGGGAATCCTGGATATGGAAGTGTTTTAATATTTGTATGGCTGAGTCTCTTATCAGTACTAACACGAACAGCGTCATCGTATTCTTGAACATTCGCTCCAATTTCAATTAATTTCGCTGAAATGGCTTCTAAATGTTTTGGAATTACATTTTTAATAAGAATATCCCCTTTTGTAATAACAGCAGCTGTCATAAAAGTTCCTGCTTCGATCTGATCTGGAATAATAGAATATTCTGTACTGCTAAGAGAAGAAACCCCTTTAATACGAATGACATCCGTACCTGCACCTTTAATATTGGCTCCCATACTATTTAAGAAATTAGCCACATCGACAATATGTGGTTCTTTTGCAGCATTTTCAAGTACCGTGTTTCCTTCTGCAAGAGCGGCTGCCATCATAACATTAATAGTAGCACCAACACTTACTACATCAAAGTAAATATGAGCACCAACTAATTTGTCCGCCTTTGCACTAATCATTCCGTGAGAGATCTCTACTTCAGCACCAAGTGCCTTAAATCCTTTAATATGTTGATCAATTGGACGACTTCCAATATCACATCCCCCTGGAAGTGCTACTTGTGCCTTGTGATACTTTCCAAGAAGTGCTCCAAGTAAATAATAAGAGGCTCTAATTTTACGGATGTATTCATAATCAATAATCATATCCCCTTGGGCATGAATACCCTTTCCGCTAATTTCTACTTCATGAGCTCCTGTTCTTACAACAGTTCCCCCAATTCCTTCAATCGCTTGAAGTAATACATTTGTATCATTAACATCTGGCATATTTTCAATTGCACATACTCCATCTGTCATAACTGCTGCTGCTAATATTCCAAGAGCTGCATTTTTCGCACCTCCGATTGTTACTTCTCCTACTAACGGTGTTCCACCTTTGATTACATATTGTTCCATTTTGCACCTCTGCTATCTCTATACTTAAAATTATGCTAATCTTATATTTTTGTTCCTCTTGTATACTCTTAAAACAATGAGAAACACATTTCACGCGTTTCTCTCATTGATGCGAAAACCGCATTATCACGATACATTATATCATACTTTAATCATTTGTAAATTATTTCTTTATGTAAAAATTCTCCAAATT
>UQVN01000053.1 GCA_900544525.1 uncultured Eubacteriales bacterium | reverse complement strand
GAAAATAAATAAAATCTATTTGTAAAAGAGGAATAATCACATGAAATTTACAGAATATCTAGATTTGCTATTAAGTCGTAGAAAAGTCGGTAATCAGCTTATTATTATTTTTATATTAGCACTTGTACTTCCGATTACATTTATCAGTTTTGTTCTACTCTATGACTCTCAAAAATCTCTTAGTCGTCATTATAAAGAGCAAACGTATTCGGATAATCTGCGGGTAAAATCGATTTTATTTGATGTTACAACAAACGCCTATAATATATCCGAAGATTTAGTTATGGATGCACAACTCATCAATTTGTTAAATAGTTCTTTCTCTTCTAACCACGCCATGCAAATAAAAATAGATTCCTATCAAGGATTTCACGATGTATTAGCCAAAGATACGTCTATTCGCTCCATCGAGATTTATACGCTCAATAATGAAATTGAAACGTATTCTAATTTTACATATGCCGATGCAAATATTCGTTCGAAAGACTGGTTTTTGAAAGCAGAAAAAAGCGCTTCTGGATTTTGGACGTCACTTCCTTATGAAGATAAAGGCGGAAATATTTCTTATGATTTAACTCTTTTTCGTAAAATAATATTAGTACAATCAAAAAGCTTTGCTGTCATTGCCATTCGCATTGACAATAATTATTTAAGAAATCGCATCTATAACAATACCTTAAGCTCCATTGTTGCCGTCAATCAAGATCCTGTTTTTTATAGCAGTGAAAAAAGTTATATGGGCCTGTCCCTTCCTGCACCGATTAATTATAACATTACTTATTATGAAACCACGGGCAAATTTTTCATCAATCATTCTAAAGTAATTGGAACCATTAGTACACTTCTTCCTTATCGGACGGACGATCAAATCTATGTTACTTCCTTTAATCCAACCGCTATTGATGAAATTTCACAAATTCAAGGAGGTTATATTCTCATTATCCTTATTTTAATCGGGATTTTAGTATTGTTATTTTATCTATTTTCTAACTATTTTAGCCGAAGAGTTTCTGTCCTTAGAACTGCCATGCGCCAAGCCAGCCATGGATATTATAACATCATTGATTCCTTCTCTGGGAAAGATGAATTTTATGAGATTTTTCAGGATTTAAAAACAATTATTACCGATATTAAAGCAAAAGAAGCCTTAATCTACGAAAACCAATTAAAAAAACAACAGATTGAAAACCAGCAACAACAAATGGAATTTAAAATGTTGGCCAGTCAGATTAATCCGCATTTCCTATATAATACGCTAGAAACCATCCGCATGAAGGCCTTTACTTCTGGAAATCGAGAAGTGGCAACAGCTATTAAACTACTCGGTAAATCGTTGCGTTATGTCCTTGATAATACGGGAACGGTTTCTACTTCACTTTCAAAGGAAATTGATCATATCCGCACTTATGTTCAAATTCAAAAATTACGTTTTGGAGAACGAGTCAACTATTTTGAAACTATTGATCCCGACATCGATCTTGACGAGTACCGAATCCTTCCTCTCCTCCTTCAGCCAATTGTAGAAAATGCTATCTCTCATGGCTTAGAGGGGGCAGATGACAACAAAGGACAAATCGAAATGAAAATTTATAAAGATGAAACTTATCTTCATATTTCCATTTCAGATAACGGAATCGGTATGACAAAAGAAGAGTTATACAATTTAAAACAAAAGATTATGACAAAAGATGATACAAAAACTCGGAGCATTGGACTTTACAATATTAATCAAAGAATTTCTCTTTGTTATGGTCCAGAATGTCACCTAAATATTTCTAGTATTTTAGGAGAGAAAACGACAGTATCTCTCCAGTTACCATTAGATAAAATTGGGCGTTAAATGATTTGCTCTTACAACGCTCCATAAAACGATAACACATGCTACTACGGAAAATATTTCAAAAGCTATATTGTTTAAAAGGAGATAAAATGAATGAAAGTATTAATCGCCGATGATGAATCGATTGTATTAGAAGGCTTACAATGTATTATTGACTGGGAATCTCTTGGATTTTCTATTTTAAGCCTCGCCAAAAATGGCGAAGAGACTCTTGATAAAATTTTAAACTTACAACCTGATCTCGTTGTCTTAGACATCCGTATGCCAAAATTAACAGGAATTGAAATCATTCAAATCGCTCGTGAGAAAGGATTTGAAGGACATTTTATTATTTTAAGCGGTTATTCGGATTTTACTTATGCCCAAACTGCCATTAAATATGGAGTAGATTTTTACTTAACAAAACCAATTGATGAGGAAGAACTAGAAAATGCTGTGACGATGGTGCGCAATTTTATTGAAAATGAAAAGAAAACTAGCATTACCTTTCATCAATATCGAGAAAATGCAAGAGATACCATTATACGAAATATTGTAACAGGACAACAGAAGGATTATTCCAACTTAAATTTAAAAGATTTTTATCTTTCCACAGACTTATATCAAGTCGTTATCTACGAACGCTATAATAAAGAAGATGTCTTTCAATCCGCTTGGGATTTTGCAGAACTTCTCCGCGTGTCCAATGAAGATCATAACACTTTTGATCCTATTGTCATTGATAAACATAACTTTGTTCTATTAAAAGGAGAACTAGCAACCGAACGGTTTGAACGACTTCTCTCTCACTATGCTATTAACCCACAAAAAGGGTCTCCTCTTGACTCCCTATTTCTTGCTTATGGAAGAAAAGTATATCGCCCTGAAGACATTGTTCTTTCGTATCGGGACTCCTGTCTCTTATTAAATAGGCGTTTCTTTTGTAAACCAAAACAGTATGTACTTGGCTATGAATCCCTTCCCAATGCTTCCGAATATATGGACTGCATTAACGATGAATTAGCAAAGCAATATGCATCCTCCTTCTCTAATTACATTCAAACCCAAAATAGAAGTTCCATTGATGAATTGATGAAAGAACTCCAACAAAAGTTATTTTTTAGTATTGATGACGTATCCTCAATTAAACACTTTTTAATCGACATTTACTTACAAATTAAACATAAAATTAGCCATACTTATGGAAATCTAGAAATGCCATTTTCTACAAATTCTTCTATTATTGATTTAATTGAAAGTAAATACTATTTATATGAAATTGTAGAGATTTTAATGGAACAGTTTGAAATCTGCACGAACGCTCTTGGAAGTCCTTCTAGCGAAGGAATTATGGATAATATTTTATATTACATTAACCATAATTATACGGATAACTTAAAGTTAGAAACAATTGCTCCGCTTTTTGGCTATAACAGCGCTTACTTAGGAAAAATTTTCACAAAACAAGTAGGAGAAAGTTTTAACTCTTATCTTGATCGAGTTCGGATTCAGCATTCAAAAGAACTCCTTCAAAAAGATCAATTAAAAGTATATGAAATAGCAGAACGGGTAGGATATAAAAATGTGGATTATTTCCATAAGAAATTCAAAAAATATGTTGGAGAAAGCCCTGCAGAATATCGAAAACATTTACTATAATTTATTTTAGTACATAACAATAAGACTAATAGCAATTATGAGAAAGATTTTTCCTTTAGAAAAAGAGTGTTCTCATAATTGCTACTTTATTCTATCTATTTTTTATTGATTAAATAGATAGAAATCCCTGTATGAGTTTTCATAAGTGTTTAAAGTACCATGTGAAAACGGCTTAAAATCAAGGTTTTCAGCATATAGTCATATATCTTGCCGTATCTCCATATAAGATGATTTTTTAAAATTGATCACCATTTTAGCACAGCAAATAGGAATACGAATATAAACTTTAAAATCATAGGAAAGTGGTACCCTTTCCGAAAAAACACTTGTTTCTGTCTGCGAGAGTAAGGGAAATTTTTGCTTGTTGAGAATATTCCAAATCTTTCATAAAATTGAAAAAAATTCAATTCATAATCAAAATCACTTTAAGGTTTTCTTGCAAGTTGCAAGTCAATGGTGTCATATATTGTAAATGTTCCACCATATTGATTTATTGTTTGTTCTATTTTTCCAAAAAATTCTGTTCTTATCTTTTCTTCAATTGCAATGTGGTCTGAATATGTTCCCAGTAATTCAATATACTCCTTAGCCAAAAATGTTCTTGTCCTATAAAACATAGCGTGTCTTATATCTACAAAACCGTATTTTTCTGCAATTTGAGCTCTTTGAATAGCCTGTTCTTCACTATATTCCGTTTCAGCTTTCATATCTTTGCCGTAGTATTCATAATAATACTTGGAATATAGCTTATCAATTTCTGCTGAAAGGGCAGGATTCCCCTTATCTCGATGTGGATGATTGGCAAATCTTGCAAAAGCTCCACCATGTTTCAACATATCATAAACTTTTGAATATCCAATATCTTCTGGTATCCAGTGGAAGGCAGACGCGGAATAAATCAGGTCATATTGAGAATTAGGGAAAGAAACATTTTCAAACTTCTCAGTTATAACTGAAAAATTTTTATATCCCTCAAACTTTTTCTCACACAATTTTGAAAAGTTCTCTCCATATTCCACCGCTGTTAAGGTACATCCTGTTTTTAGAATTGGTAATGTTGCTTGTCCTCCTCCAATCCCCACCTCAACAACATGAGATGAATTATCAATAGGAATGTACTCAAAAAGCATTTTGTAAAGGTCATCTGTATATCCAGGTCGAAGTTTTTCATATGTAGTTGCAACCGTATCAAATGTCCATTCCAAACCTTTCATTACTGGCATAACACCCATCCTTTCATCAAGTCGAATTTTATCAGCATCTTTAATGTAAATATTATATCATTCAGATATGAATTCTTCTATCATTTTCATACTTTTTACCGAATAACAAAACCAGCCTCCTCGTCAACCGTTAAGATAAACAGGATTTACCCCCGTTGACAAGTACATCTCCCCTTCTGATGTGGGAGGCAAGAGGATGAAAGCATTCTTGCTTTCGTCCTCTCATATTATAGTGTTTCCGTATATATGCTCACATCGTTTTATATCGCTATAGAAAATTCGGGCACCATTTTGGAACCAAAGCGTTAAAAATCATTGCTGTTTTAAGTGTCTTAATCTGGGAAAAAATCAGTATTTTTAAGAATTTCGCCGTTTAATGCTTTTGTGATACAAAAAAGTCAAATACTATTTTTTATTTATCTTTCTTTAAAAATGTCTTAACCAATTTTCTACTAATGAAATCCAACTTTGACATTCTTCTTGAACACCATAGCCGTTTGGAATACTCGTTTCTTCATTAGCAAGTCCTAGTCCATGACCTCCAATTGGATAAATGTGCATCTCCACTGGGATATCATGGTCATGAAGAGCTTGAAAGAACAATAAAGAGTTTTCAACAGGAACACAATCATCGGTTGCTGTATGCCATAAAAATGTCTTTGGTGTATCTTTTGACACTTGTTTTTCTAATGCCATCTCTTCTTTTAACTGTTCATATCGCTCCCCTAATAAATGCTTGATAGAGCTATGATGCGCCTTGTCTCCAGAAGTAATAACGGGATAACATAAGATCATTCCATTAGGACGAAGCATTTCTTGTTCCACAGAAAGCTCTTTTGCTAAAAATGGACGATTCCAAAAAACTCCGAAACTTCCTGCTAAATGTCCTCCTGCAGAAAAACCAAGTAAAATAATCTTATTATTATCAATATGATACTCGTTTGCATGTTCTCTTAAATATTTAACCGTTTCCCCTACTTGCAGTAAAGCCTCTGGATACACCGCTGGATACACACTATATCTTAAAACAACCGCATGATACCCCATAGCTAAAAAACGCATGGCAATGGGCTCTGCCTCTCGATCTGACGTCATTTCATATCCCCCACCTGGACAAATAACAACAACTGGCCGTTTTTTCTCTGGATGCATTTCGTTTGAGTTATCCAAAAAGTAAGTGTAAAGCGTTGCTTTATATTCAGAATCCTTTCTTTGAATTTCTATTTTTTCATGTATCATTCCACTTCTCCTTTGTTCCATTTTATTTTGTCATGAGAAAATGTCAAACTATAACATTTTTTATTATACCACAATTTAAAATTCGTCCCCTCCTTTCCATAAAAACAAACATCAGTAAGTTCTCCATCCTTCCATGCAAAATCCATCTTAATATTTCCTTTTGCACAAAGTCCTTTTACTTCTCCATTTGGTAATTGTTTTGGAAGTGCTGGTAACAGTATAATCTCTGTCTCCATCGTTCCATCTTCTTTTACATGGGCATAGTCATCTTCTAATAAAAGCAAAATTCCTGTAGCATTTCCTTGATTTCCATCGATCTGAAATGGATATCTGCAATGCTCTAAATCTGGAAGTTCTGGCTCTTCCACCGTCTCATCACAGTGATACGCTAAGTTAAATAAATTTTTTCCTGTGGCATATTGAAACATTTTTTTCACGCAATCATAGGCTTCCTCAGGTTCTCGTAATCGCGCCCACAAACACATACGATAGGCAATCGCCCATCCAACGGTGCTTTTTCCTCTTACTTTTAAAGAATTTTTTGTGGCCTTTGCCAACTCTTTTGTATGCTCTGGCGTAATCATTTGCCCTGGGTAAGCACCCCAAAGGTGAGAAAGATGTCGATGATGAATCATGGCTTCTTTGTATTCTCTTCCCCATTCCATAATTCTTCCATCGCTTCCAACCTGAATGGGAGCTAGCTGTTTTTGAATCGTTTTTAACTCTTCTATAAAATCGTTATCATTTTGCAACACATATTGTGCCTCAATACAACTTGCTACAAGACTTGCTATCAACTCCCGATCATAAGCTGGCCCTTCACAGAGAGAACAAACTCGCCCTTCTTCATCAAGAAAGGAATTTTCTGGCGAGGAAGAAGGAGAAGTCACAAGCCACCCATGTTCTTTTTCTTTTATTAACATATCCATATAAAAGCACATTGCTTCTTTCATAATCGGATATGCCCATGCCAAATATTCTCTATCCTTCGTGTACAAATAATGTTCCCATAGGTGATGACATTGCCATGCAGGACTTCCTGTGGTAGACCCCCAAGAAGCGTCTTCACATGGAGACGTAAATCCCCACGGATTCGTACAAGTATGGGCAAGCCACCCTCTCGCATTATAATAGGCTTTTGCCGTCTTTTTGCCTGCCTTCGCCAGCTGTTCCGTTAATTTTAAATAAGGAAGATGAGAAGGAGATAAATTTCCTTTTTCCGCCAACCAATAGATCATCTGTTGGGCATTTAAATGCCAATCCCCATTCCAAGGCGTTTGAATTTCATCCGCCCAAATTCCTTGTAGATTTGCAGGAAGATCGCCTTCTCTCGAACAACTATAAAGCAAATATCTTCCATACATCACATAAAAAGCGATTAACTCCTCATCTGGCTCTCCTTGTAAAAATCGTTTGATTCGCTCCTCTGTTGGCATTTCTTTTAACTCTTCTCTCGTTCCAAAGGATAGACTCATCCCATGGTAGCAACGTTTCATATCTTCTTCATGTTGTCTTTTTACTTCTTGCCATGGAGCAAACAACGCCTTTTGATTCTCTTCGATTGCCTTTGTTCGTTGGTCGATTGCTTCTCGCTCCATAAAACCACTCATATTCGTACGAGCGGTAATAACAATCCATGCCTCATCCGCATCTTTAATAAAAATCCGTTGCCCCTTTGTATAAACTTCTCCACCATTTGTTTTTGCACCAACTGCACAAGCGTATTTGATCCCTTTTTTTGTTCCATACCCGTCTTCTAATTGTCCAGATAATAAAAGCGTGTGATCGTTCAAACGTTCCGTTTGAAAACATTCATCTCGATCAATTCCAACGCCAACATGCACCTTGCCTTTTTCGGAAGCAGTCAAATGAATGTAAATTGCCTCCTGCTCCTTTGATACAAAATAAGAACGTTGAAACTTAATTCCAAATGTCTCAAAAGAAACCGTAGCCTCTCCTGTTTCAATATTTAACCTTCTTTTATAGTCTTTAACACAGTCACAACTCTCCCGCCCAAAAGAAAGCGCTTGAAAATAAGACAAATGAAGCCTTCCTAACACTTGATAACACCCAAAAGGTACGGTCGAACCATGGGCATAATTACTTCCTTTTCCAAGACAAGTAAAATGCTTTGAGAATACTTGCTCCGCTTCATAATTTTTTCCCTGTGACAAGAGCTCTCGAATTTTAGGCAATGCTTCTTTGGCATCTTCTCGCTCCGTTTCTTCCTCACTACCAGACCACATGGAACTTTCATTTAAGACGATTTGCTCTCTCATAATCTCTCCATAGATCATAGCACCTAATCGCCCGTTTCCAATCGGCAATGTCTCCGTAAATTCTCTTGCTGGATTTTTAAATAATAAGTCCACAAAAATTACCTCCACTCAAATCCAATCTCATCAAGAAAAGCTTTTGCCACGATCATATGACCTTGCACATTTGGATGAACGTGATCACTGCTTAATGTATAAGCAGGAAGACTTTCCATAAATTCATCCATTCTCTCTTGAACATCGATATAAGGAATCTCATATTTTTGGGCTAACTCCTTTGTTATATGAGCATAGCGCTCTACCATTTTTCTCATCGGATAATCCTTCGTTTCAATCATCATAAAAGCACCAATCAAATACATCTGCTTTACAACTGGTTTTGTTTTTTGGATCAACTCTTCATAAGTATTGCGAAACATTTCTTCATCCACTTTTTCCATCGGTTGCATAACCGCATCAAAATGGCGCCATACATCATTAATTCCTATCATAATGGATACATAATCGGGTTTTAAATCAAGGACGTCTTGTTGCCATCTTCGTTGTAAATCAACTACCGTATTCCCACTAATCCCTTTATTATAAACAGCAATCTGATATTCTGGTGCAAGCCCTGTTAAACACGCATTGACTAAATTCACATATCCATTTCCAAAGGAACCCCATCCTGCTGGAATGGCATCATACAAACGATCACAATCCGTCACCGAATCCCCTATCATTAAAAGTTTGCTTCCTTTTTCTAACTTCATCGTTTTCTCTCCTTTTTCTATCTCTTCTATTGGACTTCTATGCCTTAGCTCTTCTTAGAAAAAATGGAACTTATTGCATAAAATCTTTACGGCTTCCTATCAACCTTCTAATATCATAACTTCTTTCGAAGGAATCGTAACAACTTCTCCCTCGTTATAAGTTCTTCCTGTTAAAAGATCTACCCTTGTCTTTGGCATGACAAAGGTTCCTTCTGCATCGTTATGATTTAAAACGAATAAGTAGCTCTTATCTCCTTTCACACGTTTTGTAGCTTCGATACCAACGCCTTCCACTTCCAACACTGGTTTGATTCCTTTTTCCTCTAAACGCTCTTTTAAAAACATTTGATAAAAGTCTTCACTGGATCTCGTTCCTACATAATATGCCTTTCCTTTTCCATATTCATTGACCGTTAAAACAGGGGTGTTGGCATAAAAATCTTTTTCGTACGTTGCCAATGCTTTAGCACCTTCTAAATGCATAATATCACATAATAATTTCGCTTCATATTCTTTGCCTTCATATGTAAATGCATTTGTAGTTCCTGCTGGAAGAGCATCGATTTCCTCTACCCAGATGCCTAAAATATCTCTTAAATGCCCTGGATATCCTCCTGTAATAACAAGATCATGTTCATCCACAATTCCACTAAAGAACGTTGTAATAAAAGTTCCACCATTTTTTACATACTCTCGAACGGTTTCATGATAACTTCCCTTTGTCATATAGAGAATTGGTGCAATGACAACTTCATATTTGGATAAATCATCATTCACCCCAACGAGATCTACGGAGTAATTTTGCTCTTCCAACGCCCGATAATAGCCAAAAATTTCATCTAAATATTTTAAATCACAGCTTGGACCAGCAGAATACTCTAGTGCCCACCAGTTATCCCAATCCACAACAACTGCTACCTTGGAATCCATGGTAGAGCCAAGAGTTTTAGAACCCAATTTCTTTAATTCTTCTCCTATCCTTGCAATTTCACGAAAGACTCTCGTATTTTCATTTCCAACATGATCGATAACCGCACCATGGTATTTTTCACAAGCACCAATACTTCTTCTCATCTGGAAAAACATAATCGCATCCGCCCCATGTGCCATCGCTTGATAACTCCAAAGTCGCATAACGTTTGGTCTTTTTAACGCATTATAGGCAAGCCAGTTGGTAACGCTTGGTGTCTGTTCCATCAATACAAATGGCTGACCGCCTTTGATTCCACGCATCAGATCATGGTTCATGGCAATTCTCGCATAAGGATCTTCATTGGCTGGATAGTTATCCCATGAAATAAAATCCATCTCGTTTGCCCACATCTGATAATCCAATGGCTTATAAAATCCCATAAGATTTGTTGTAATTTTAGCATTAGGAATCACCGATTTAATTGCCTCATACTCGGCTTTAAAACAGTGAAGCATTCCCTCAGAATTAAATCTTCGATAATCAAGAGAGATTCCTTGAAACGTTGTTCTATTTTCTGCAAAATGTTCACTTAATAAATTTGGAAGCACAATTTCATCCCATTCATAAAACGTATGTCCCCAAAAAGCCGTATTCCAAGCGCGGTTTAATTCTTCAATCGTCTTATATTTATCCTTTAACCAAACACGGAATGCCTTCTCACAGTTTTCACAGTAACATTCTCCACCATATTCATTGGAAACATGCCATGCAACAATACATTCTCTATCTTTATAACGCTCTGCTAATTTTTTCGCCAAGCGAACCGAATACTTTTGATACGTTGGGCTGTTTTGACAAGAGTTATGACGGCTTCCAAATTTACGTTTCATACCATTAAATTCCGTCCGTAAAATATCTGGGTATTTTTTCGCCATCCAAGCGGGATGTGCTGCTGTAGACGTAGCCATGCACACTTTTAATCCATTTTTTTCTACTAAGTTCATAATCTTATCTAATTTTTCAAAACAATAAGTATGCTCATCTGGCTGTAAACTGGCCCAAGAAAATACATTCAATGTAACAATATCAATTCCCGCTAGAGCAAAGAGTCGCATATCTTCTTCCCAAACATCTTCGCTCCACTGCTCTGGGTTATAATCCCCGCCATATAATACTTTTTCTATTCTTTCATCATAAATCATTTTTGCTATCTCCCTTCTTGTTCCATTCCTTATTTTTAAGTCTTAGGTTTCTTTCATACTACCATTGTTTTTTGGTTATGAATACCAGTCAAATTCGATATGAATTACTATCATTTTTGGAGTTCTTATAGATGGGAGGATAGGAATGTGGCTTATAGGATTTTAAGGATTGCAAGGTATTTGCAAAATAATTTTCTAGTTGATATAACAAAGTGTGCTTTGCACACTCTTCGCGGCTTTAGGTTGCTTCTAACAATGCACACTTTGCCGCGTACGAGCAGTTTACGTAGTAAAAACTTCTTATTTGCAAGCTACGCATCGTTTGCGCATAGCACTTTTTTATCCTATAGGATGGCTCGCTTTGCGAGGAATTTCCTATAAAATAAAAATAAGCCACACAAGAGTATCTATTCTCTTGGATGGCTTATTGTCTAATCTTGCAAATTAAATTACAACATCCTCTAAACTACCTAAAATAGCAGCATAAGAGCCGTCTTTTTATATCAATATTATATTTTTACTTTCCACCTCATAAATCGGAACTCTACTTTCTTTAATCGGTTGGTTTGTATAGATTAACTTTTTCAGTTCATACGTATTTACATTTTCTTTTAAACCAGTGGGTAATTCTTCTTCATAACGAAATAGTAATTCTTCCATTTCCTCTTCTTCAAAATCTGACTCTAATTCTACATTATCTTTTGGCATAAGGCTGTGAATGGTTATGCCCTCTTCTCTTGTTTGCACCCCTTCAAGGCTAATGGGATTTAAAATATCTGCTGGGTGATCGTTTTTTCCAAGATAAGGAATATAAATACACTTTTGATTTAAAATAAAATCAGCTAATTGCTCGCTCACTTCATCAATAACTGCAAAATAAATGTCCCATTCAGGAGCTTCAATCCACTGTTCCTTTACAATGAGATTTCCTCCCTGCTCAAAAGAAGCATAACCTACGGAATTATTAAAAACTTGGATCTTCTTTGGAAAAATACCATATTTATTTTTGGGAATAATTGCCAACTTTAAGCCCTTTAATTTCTCATAAAATTCCGGATATGGTTTTCCCTTTTGGGATTCATAACCTTTATATCCCAAAATTGCTCCAAACATTCCTAGCAAAGCGACCTTATGAATCTGATTATATGTAAAATAAACATAAGAATTCACATCTGGCTTTTTAAAAAATGCGTGTTCTCCTTTTAATGTGAATTTTACAATCTTCATATTTTACACCTCTTTCTGTGTAAAGATATGATAATATTTCACTCCCTCAATATCGGTTTCAATCTCTGTTGTAGATGGATTATAATAAATTTCCACTTTTTCTATCTGCTCTTTCATTTCATTTAATAAACTTCCACAGAGCACTGAAATTTTATTTTTATCTTCTCCTTTTTTAAATCGAATCATACTTGTTAGATTTGGTAAATAACAATCAGATGCTGTTTCTACAAAAAGACCAAATTCATTTTCACATCCTTCTTTTGCATTTGTCGCATAAGAAGTAGCTGCAACTAAAGAGGTCTTCTTAAAAATTTCATAATCTTCTTCTGTATACCCTTCTGTTACCCCTAATTCTACGTATTCTTTATAGGCGAGAGGATTCACAGAAAATGGATAAAAATAATGAGCCTCATCACTTACAATTTTTGTTCCAAGGGTGGAGTTTTTCGCATCTTCCACTTTTGAATCACGAAATGGAGATAAAATTTGTTGTTCTTGAGCCTCGGATTCTTCATAATAATTCATCCCCTGTCCAAACTGAACAGCTCCTGTAATTGAAATATTATTTTTTTCTTCTGCAAAAGTTGCTCCGAAATTTTTTACATCAATGGCTTGAAATAAATTCTCAATAACTTCTTTTGGCTCTTTACAATCTTTTAAATCTTTTACATCAAAAATAAATTCATAACGTTCTTTTAAACTTCTAGGAACTAAACTTCCTGTCTTATTTTCAAAATGTAACGATTTAATATATAATACTTTTTCTCCCTGTTGCTCCCACATTTTCTTCATTGGATACTTAAATGCTTTATCACTTCCAAAAATTTTCCCTTCACTTGTACTCTTTGGATAACCTGTAAAATCTGCATTCCAGTTTGCCATAATAGAAGAAATCCCTAAAACTCCATACACTCTCTTATTCATCATAATATTATTCCTCCTCCACTTTTTCTACACTATCTTTGTTTTTTTCTATCTTTGATTTCTCGTAAAATAAATTATCATCGGCAAAACCTGCTACAAGCCAAATTCTATCCAATTCCCATTCTTCTCTCACCTGTTGCAATTTTGCAAATGTTCTTTGAAAACGATTTTTAAGTTCAAAACTATAATTATATTTTTGATAAATACGCAATAATCGTTCCAAAAATTGTTCTTTACTTCTTACATTTAAAAATGGATTGATCTCTGATGCTGGAACTGACTTTGCTTTGCTCAAAGAAAACAAATAAGAAATAATTTGTCCTGCTGCATAATAATATTCTTCTTTTGATGTAAACTCCCAATCTTCTTTTGTATTAATTTTTTCCCGAACACTTTGTCTCACTGTTTGCATACCAATTTCCTCCTTCTCATCTTTCCAATAATCCAGTAAGGCCCAACGCAAATTAAGCTGTTCCCTTAACTTCTTTTTCTTTGCAAAGTCATTTTCTTCTGATGTTAAAACATTATGGAGCAACTCCCACATAACGGATTCCATCATACCCATTAGCTTTACTTCTTGATTAGTATGAAAATAAGTAAAAATTCTATCTCTTGCTGTTAAAATACTCTGTTTTAATACAGAATCATATAAAGTAATATCTTTCGCATCGGTAAAATAATTGCTTGTTAATTTTCCATTGAAAAAGATCATATTAATTTTAGCTTCTATATCACCAATAGTTTCTACTGATTCTGGTGCCAATATATCTTCTTTTTTTAATCCAAAATAATTGCTATAAAGAAATGTTTTTTTTAAGTTTTTATTGAAATTTACAACCTGTTCTACTCGGTGAATTTCCACTTCTTTTCCTTTTTGAATCCGTAGAAAACATCCATTTTCAATCGATTCTGGTTTTTCTCCACTTCGATAACCATCTATTTTATTTCTCTCAAAATCTACATAGACATTACATTTTTCAATAGAAGCTAGTCCCATTAAATAATCAAAAAACTGAGAACGAAGCAAAGCATCTTCTTGTGAAATCAGACATGGTACTTTTTCATTTCGACTCAAATGTCCTAAAAAAGGTTTCTTACCATTCATGTTTAAGTTATCATTTGGAAGTCCCCATATCTCTCCATCTACTTCCACATTAAAGTCATTACTATTAAAAATATTAGGAAGTAAATACCGTTTTCCTTCTTTCTCATATAATTGTTTCGTAGCATTTTTATCTTCTAATATAAAAAATATCTTTAAATAATCTTTCTTATCTGCATATACAAGTTGTGAAAAATCAAAGTTTAAAATCCACTCTTTTATTTCTAATAAAAATTCTCGATCCAACTCTCCAATTAATTCTACTGTTTTATCAAAGATTTTTCTTACATTTCCTTTTTTATACTTTAATGTTGGATCTTCTAATATCTTATAATAACCTTCTATAATCTCTTTTGTAACCTTTCCATCCTTTAAAGCATCTTTCTTTACAAAGAAGGTTAAATAATTATTGGAATGAATTTGTTTTTTTGGATCAATTGGTTTATTCATTTCTAGCAACTTGCTATTATAATCTAGAAATTTAATAAACTCGTACCGCTCATCCATTGCCCCTATGATTTCTTTCTTCTTTTTATCATAACAAATCTCTAAAGGTTCATCCAGTTCAAACGTATGATCTGCTTTTCTTGTAATCAAATAATAACTTCCATCTTTTGGCACATACTGATCAAGGATTAATGTCTCTCCATTTGGTTGCTGTAACTGGCTCTTAAATACATTAATACATTCTTGTAACATTCTCTAATCTTAATACCTCCCTCTTTTTTTAATAATTTTCACTCAAAACAATACGAAATACGCTTCGTATAAATGAAAATGGAAACATTTTCTCTTATCTTTTCACACAAATTCATGTATCCCACTCTAAAGATAGCGATATCCCATAAAGGATGCACCACGACTGTTAAGATCCCCCAATCCTGTTGCCAACATCATATAAGCAACTTCTTGTGCTTGCTCATTATTAGAAATAAAAAGTTCTAGCTTATCCCCTGGTAATGTAATATTTTTATACGGAAATGGAATCACTCCTTGATTTTTAAACACAAGACTATCCCAAATCGGTAAACTTTCGTCAGGTTCCTTCCCGGTGAAGTTACGATATTTCTTCCATAAATTTTTCTTTAATTGCTCTTCATATTCTTCAAGTGACAAACACTCTTTCCAATAGCGATGCTCTTGTGTTTTTACAATAACTGGTGTTATGGTATACAACTTTTCAAAGAGTCCTTTTCGAATCATACGAATCTCGACTACTAGCCCTTTCATTTCTTTTGTAGAATGATTGGAAAGATTCTCTAATAGATACTCTGCTAACTTTTGATCCAATGTTCGAATTCGGAAGGCATATACTTTATGTTTTTTATATAATCCATCTTTTTCCATTGGATAAAGTAAATCTGTTGTATAACCTTTTAATTTGTTTTCTCCATGAAACTCTTTGTAAATATCATCCTTGACTAAAATACTATCTACAAAATACGGAATACTTGTACTGGCTCGCTTTGCTGTCAACTCTTCTAGTAGGAAAACTTTTGTTATAATCTCATATACAATGAATTTTTTGTTTTTCATTCT
>UQVN01000052.1 GCA_900544525.1 uncultured Eubacteriales bacterium | reverse complement strand
TTGGAAGTTTTCTTTTATAATAAATATAGTCAAGGTATGGATATCATGCAATTCTATGTTCAAATAAGTCGGAAGCTTAAATTCCGGTTTTAAAATATGTGGAGTAAAATCACCTTCTTTTTTATGGTGAAAGTAATTTTGCATCATGGATTTTCTTTCGATAGCTGAAAATCCGGTTTTTAAATTTTTATACTGTCCAAAACATTTTCCGGTTTGACAAAACATATTTAGTCCCTCTTCGGAAAAGAAAGAAACCGTGTTCTTCATTTTTCTGAGGGGGGTAGAGGCAGCAACTACTTTATACATTTTTTGAAGTGCATCAATATATTCTGCTGCATTTGGAAGTTCACTAAACGAGTCTTTTTCAGAATTAAAATGTACATTCATAAAAAACAAGCACGGATGAAATTCCAATGTGTGAGAAGGAAGCCCAAAATCCATATAATTTTTTTCCAATGCTTTCATAATGCAAATAGGATTATCTGCATATTCCATAAACGGTTTTGCCATCTGAAAAATTCGATAAAATTCATCTCGATATTCTTTAACAATATCCCAAGAATGATACAAAACAGCACTTTTAAAATCTGAAGAAATTATCAGGACATTTTGCGAAGTAATTATGTAATAGGGCATTACCATAAGCTTTTCATCATCGCAGGTTATATTACTGTATAAATAAGAAGGATGATAAATGTCTTTTAATAATTGTATGGTTGGCAAAACATCAGACATAATTTCAAGATTTTGACAAGGATGTAAAGAGTTTGACGGATTGCTGTTTAAAGTGATTAAATGCTTAATATCTGCGTGTCCGCTAAACTGTGAAAAAAGCTTCTTTAATACAAAGAAAACGTAACGGTACGATGTCGGAACATTCAGGAGAATTTCGGGGTTTGTATTTGTTTCTAATTCTTTTTGCAATGTAAAGAAAATTTTATTTTCTACACAAGGCGTTATAGAAAAGGCATTAGAAAAATCTTCTGAACCGGAAAGCGTATCCGAATTGTCATTTTCTAAGAATGAAAGTCGTTCTATCAAATCTTTAATATAGCATCGCTTTAAATATTCTGTTTTTCCAATTTTCTCTATATCATATAACTTTAATACTTCTTCTTGCTGAATAGGATTAATCCTGAGATAAGAACAAAAATCCTTTACAAATTTGCGGCTGGGAAGTCGTTCACCTCTAATCATTCTTTGGATAGAAGTTCTGTCCAGAGAAGAATGGTTTGCAATTTGATAAACATTGCTTCCGCTGTTGGCTAAAAGATGTCGGCAGTATTCGCTGAACTCTGACATATTTTATTCCTCCTTAAATATTACAATAAACAATAGAATTATACAAATACTTCTGGGACACTGCAATATTTTACGACAAAAAAGTAAGGCACAATGAGTAGCACATATTGAAGCCCTTATATGTGGGTAATACACTATATAGAGAAAATTATACTTAGGAGGGAACTAAAATGGCATTTTGGGATAATCTTAGTCAAAAAGCATCTGAAACAACAGTAAAGGCAATGCAGAAAGCAAAGGAAATGTCTGATATTGCAAAACTTAATTCAATGATTTCAGAAGAGGAGACAAAAATCAATAATACTTATTATCAGATAGGAAAATTATATGTGGCTATGCACTCTCATGACTATGAGGAAGAATTTGCAGGTATGATTACTACAATAGGGGAGGCAGATGAAAAAATTAAAAGTTACAAGCAACAAGTACAAGATATCAAAGGCGTTGCGTGTTGTGAACAGTGTGGAGCTGAAGTGCAGGCAGGTGTTGCCTTTTGCAGTTCTTGTGGTGCACCGATGCCTAAAGTTCAACAGACAAATACGGAGGAGTTGGTACGCTGTGAAGGCTGCGGTGCTATGGTAAAAAAAGAAGCACGTTTCTGTACGTCCTGTGGGAAACCTATGGTTCAACTGGTGACGTCTGAAAAAGTTGACGAACCTATGATGGTTAATGAGAAAGTTGAAGATAAAGTATGTCCGGTTTGTGGTGCTAAAGTGGAAGATGATGCAGCTTTTTGTACCGAATGTGGGAATAAACTTTAACTATTTTAGTTATATGGAGAGGAGAAAAAAGAAAATGGATTTTTGCGGAAAATGTGGAGCACCGTTAAATGGAGGAAAATATTGTGCTAAATGTGGTGCAATTATCGAAACTGAAAAAAAGGAGAGGGAACAGAGGGATAGCGATACCCCTAAAGCTTCCAAACACAAATTGTGGAAAAAAATCGCCATAGGGGCTATTGTGTTTGTAATAGGCGGGGGGATAATCAGCCGATTTGTGGTTACAGTTGATAAGCCTTGTGATTGGTGTTCAAATAGACCATCCATAGCATACAAAACATCGGATGGTTCTTATGCCTATGTATGTAGAAAGTGTAGTAAGACATGTAAATTGTGCGGAGAAAAAGCCGATAGGCATTATGAAAATCTTATCGGAACAATGGTGTTTGTATGTGATGATTGCTACAAAGGCTTACAGTAATTATAAATTTAGACAGAGGGGAAAGATATGGCAAAGTTTTGCGGAAAATGCGGAACAAAATTAGATGAGGTTACAGGTTTATGTCCAAACTGTGATGCGGAGAAAATGGAGCAAACAAATAAGAAAAAAAAGAAAAGAACAGGAAAGTTTTTACTGAGATTGTTTGTGGTAATACTTGTTTTAGCAGGAGTGATAATAGGAAGTATAGCATTTTTACAGTTAAAAGGAAGGATTGACATTTCAAAATTTTTAAAGAATGAGGAGAACATTGAGGATATAAACAGGAGCTGTATTATAGTCAAAGAAAAAGACATTGTTATGGACAATGAGACAGAGGGAACTGCAACGATTACCATCGAAGTACCGAATTATGCAGATATATATATTGCTGCTTACAATTCTAAGAATCCTGAGCGATATATTGTGAATGCGCTAAAGAAAGGAAAATATGACACTAAAAAATACGAAGAGGATGTAAAAGTTACAGTAGAAGAGGGTGAGACAGTCATTCATTCAGATGAAATTGTGGACAAAATTATAGAAAAAGAACTGGTTAATGCGGTAAATGCTTTGACGGAGGTGGAGTGATGTTGAAGAAATTGACTTGTTTTATACTTTGCTTAGTAATTTCTGCTTCACTGATGCCTACCATAGTATTGGCAAAGGCGCAAGAATTGAACTATACAGAGGGAGAAAGAGAGTTAATTTATTTAAAGTATACAAATCAAGAACCGATGCTAAAAGCGCTTTTTGAAGATACTTCTACTGTTGGATATTGGAAAATGATGAAACGAATAGAGGAGGATAAGGCACTAAGTTGGAGTCTTGATAAGTCTTCACAGCTAATTGGCGAATTTCCCGACAAAAAGGATTATGCAGAGATTTTGGCAAACTTAATTGCCATGCAAGAGGGGGATTTTGCAGAGCAGATTGAAACACAAAGCCGTTTTGATGATTTGAAAAATGGAGCAGATTACGTTAGTGATATCGTCGACATTGCAGACTCTTTTATCGGTTGGAAGGGAGTATTAAAGGATATTTCTCCTATTATTTCTGCTGCTGTGGATGGGAAAGAGACTCTGATTGAAAATATTGAAGAAGCAAAATATTACGAAATTACAATTCAAAGTTATGTGCAGGCAAATGGCTTTCTTGATGCTGTTAGAAAATATGCAAAAAATAAAGAATTACGTGAAGTAGCAAAAGACTTATTGAAAACAAATGATATATTGCTTGAGAAGCGATTGGAGTATTTAGGCAATACTGCCGGAACAATAGCCGGTTATGATGCAAAATTTTTTATGAAAGAACTTTCTTTTTCACTTCTTAAAGAAACAGATATTTATAAAATAGATGATACGGTTAAATGGTTTGTTGATTGTGGAAGTGAGTTGTTTAGCTCGGTCTTATCGAAACTGGAGGCCGGTAAATTTGCTTTTCGTGTGGTAATGCTGGCTGGAAACATTGGATTTGGCACATCTAATACTTTCAACAGATACCAAGAAATGAGAGTTGTTTCAGATGTTGCAAATGCCATAGTAAAAGCTAATTATAAAGTTCAAACGCCTTCAAATTACAATTCTCCGAAAGCGTTAGAAAATATTCAGATGAAGTGTGATTACTATAAGATGTTGCTGGCTACCCATGCACGTGGAGAATATTTAATCTATCAACTACTGGTAAATGATGCAGGTATATTATCAGATAAAAACCCAGATGAAATAACCGAAAGTTGGTATAACGGACAAGTTGATGTAATGACCAGATACTTTAACATTCTTAATAATATGTTCAATGTAAAAGAAGACGTAGATATACCAACTGATATGAACTCTCATCAAGAGCTGGAAGAACCAATCAGAACCACATCGGATGAGAGGGATATTGTTTTAGTTCTTGATACATCCGGCAGTATGTCAGGAACACCTTTGGAAGAAACAAAAAAGGCATCCGTTAAGTTTGTTAATACAATTCTTGAAGAAGATGCCAGCATTGGTGTAGTTACTTATGATGATAAAGCAGAACAGCTTTCTGATTTTTCTGTCAATAAAAATCATTTAAGACAAATAGTAACGGGTATTTCTGATGGTGGAGGTACAAACATCGGAGACGGTTTAGCAAAAGCAAAATCTATGTTAGACAAAAGTCAGGCGAGGAAAAAAATGATTGTTCTTATGAGCGATGGAGAACCAAACCAAGGAAAAGAAGGCGAAGAACTGATTGCATACGCAAATGAATTAAAAAATAGTGGTATTTATCTTTATACGCTGGGATTTTTTGAAGATATGGGAGATAAAAAATCTTCGGCACAATACTTGATGGAAGAGATTGCCAGTGACGGATGTCACTATGAAGTTGCGAATGCTGATGATTTAGTTTTTTTCTTTGAAGATATAGCTGATCAGATTAATGGACAGAAATACATATATGTTCGCATTGCATGCCCTGTTGACGTTTCTGTAACTTATAAAGGAGAAACGTTAAATTCTTCTGAGAAAAATCCGGCGCTTAGAACAAAGTTTGGAACATTGACTTTTGAAGAAAGTCAAAGTACCTCTTCTCAAGGCGAGGAGGACAAAGTCAAAATCTTACGATTAAAGGAAGGAGCTGACTATGATATCCAGATTGAGGGAACCGGTTATGGTGTAATGGATTATACCATTGGGTTTATGGATGAAAATGGTGAATACAGCGATTTTCGTAAGTTTGAGAACATCAAGATTACAAAGCAGACGATGATTGATACCGTTGCAGCAGACTCGGATGAAAGCGTACTTAAAATTGATGAAGACGGAGACGGAAAATATGACTTGAAATTGAGTGCAGAAGAAAACGGATATGGCAAAGAAGTAAAAACAAGAACATGGATTTATATCGTAATTGGAAGCGGTGTGCTGCTTCTTATTATTGATTTGTTTATTACATTAAAGATGCGCAAAAAAAGAAAGGAAAGGTGAGTGTTTGAAATGGCAGGTTTTTGTGGAAATTGCGGAGCAAAATTAGATGAAGGACAAAGAGTATGCGGTCAGTGTGGAACTCCTGTTGAAGGAACTATGAAAACTCCCGTGATAAGAGTAGATAATCCGGAGAAGAAGAAAAAGAGTAAAAGAAGATTTAAAGCAGTTACTGCAATAATTGTGGTGGTTTTGATAGGAGTTATCGCAGTTAATGTAGTATTGAAATTCACAGGGTACAACGGACTGTTACGGAAAGTTATGAAAGCTTATGAAACGTATGATATTGAAAAGCTCGTTTCTTTGTCCAGTAATATTTACTATTACGGTGAAGAAAATTATGGCGAAGATTATTTTGAAAGTAAAGTTGGTGAAACTCTTGAGTTCTTTGAAACCTCTGTCGGTCATAATTACAAAATTTCTTATGAAATAAATGAAACATATAAAATGTCTAATCACAGTATAAAAGAAACACTTGACCAGATAGAGTATAAATATTCAAATTTTGATATAAGTACGATAGAAGAAATTGTGGTGTGTGATTTGAACGTAACAGCAAAACAGGATAGTAAATCACAGAATAAAGGACTGAGTATTTTTATGTCAAAAGAAGAAGGCGAATGGAAACTGCTCTACATACAGTAAGAAATGTTACTTTAGATGAGGAGAATGAAAAATATGAAATGTCCAAATTGTAAATCACTATTGAAAAAAGGAGATGTATTCTGCTCGGTATGCGGACATAAAGTATCAGCTAAGAAAAAGTTTGCTTTTCCTATAATCATAGCTGTAATTGCAGTAGTTTTAATTGCAGTGGGGATTGGAAGCTGGCTGTTTTTAGAGTCCGACATTATGAAAAAGCCAGAAAGAGGATTTAGAAATCGAGTAGAGGCAAAGACAGAAGACAAGACACAAAATGAACCATTAGAAGAGACTGAGAAAAAAATTGTGCCGTCACTTGCCGAGCCGGAAACAGAAGAAAATATTCAAGAACAGACGTTAGAGCAAGACCAAGAGGAACAAGAGAAGTTACCCGAAGAAACGGCTCCTGTACAGGAACAGGAGCCTGAATATATTTTACCAAGCAGTGCAGAAAGATTGCTGACAGAAAGTGATATTCAGGGGCTTTCCCTTCAAGAATTAAATTATGCGAAAAATGAAATTTATGCAAGGCGTGGAAGAATGTTTGACTCACCGGAACTTCAAAATTATTTTAATAGTAAACAGTGGTATGAAGGGAAATACAGCGCTGAGGATTTTGATGCAAATTATAGCGCTTCTTTGTTATCTGACACGGAAAAGAAAAATACAGAGTTTTTAAAAGACGCAGAATACAAATTATCTCCATCAGGATATCAGCTAGACCAATAACATGGAAGGAAAAATAGTGGAAGAGGAAATATATATGGAAGAAAAAAGATATTGCAGGAAATGCGGAGCAGAATTGAAAGGGCAGGGGAAATTCTGCCCGAAGTGTGGTGAGCCGATATTGTCGGAAGAGCCTCTGAAAGCAAAGAAGAAAGGCAGAAAAATTGCCATAGCAACGATAGGAGTTATTGGGATATTAGGAGTAGGGACAGCAGTTGCATATAGTTATTTTGGAAAACAAGAAGATAAGAAAAATCGTGTAACTGCTGTCAAAGGGGAAGACGAGAAGGAAAAGAAGAAAGAGACAAAAGAACGTAAAGAAGATTTTGTTGAGACAAATGAGGCGGAAGATTATTTTGCTATTATCAAAAGTGAAGGTGGAAAAGAAGGATTGATAAATGGAGAAGGAGGATGGGTGACACCTTGTATATATGAGGATATTGATTTATATTCACAAGAGTCGTTTGGACTAATAGAAGTTATGAATAGTGAGGAGAAGATAGGGTTTGTAGATAAGAAGGGAGACGAAATAATCCCATGCCAATATGAAGACTCATGGGGCTTTTCAGAGAATGGCTTAGCAGCAGTACAGAAAGATGGAAAATGGGGCTATATAAATGAGAAAGGAGAAGAAATAATTCCATTCCAATATGAAAAAACATATGGATTTGCGGAGAATGGTTTAGCGGATGTGAGGAAAGGAGGCATGTGTGGTTGTATAAATGGACAAGGAGAGGAAGTAATCCCATGTCAATATGAATATATAGGAACATTTTCGGAAAATGGTTTAGCAGTAATGGTAAATGCGCATAATAAATGGGGAATTATAAACGAGCAAGGAGAGGAAATAATCCCATGCCAATATGAATATAGCTTTGTGAACAGCTTTTCAGAAAATGGTTTAGCAAAAGTGGAAAAGGGTGAAAGATGTGGTTATATGAATGAGCAAGGCGAAGAAGTAATCTCATGCCAATATGAGGATGCGACAGATTTTTTAGAAAATGGCTTAGCGGAAGTACAAAAAGACGGAAAATGGGGTGTTATAAATGAGCAAGGAGAAGAAGTAATATCATGTCAATATGAATATATAGGAGAATTTTCGGAAAATGGTTTAGCAGCAGTACAGAAAGATGAAAAATGGGGCTATATAAATGAGCAGGGGGAGGAAGTAATCCCATGTCAATATGAAAGCGTACATGGTTTTTCAGAGAATGATTTAGTAGTAGTACAGAAAGATGGAAAATGGGGTGCTATAAATGAGCAAGGAGAGGAAGTAATTTCATGTCAATATGAAGAAGCATGTGGATTTTCAGAAAATGGTTTAATGGCAGTAAAGAAAGGCAGAAAATGGGGATATATAAATGAGCAAGGAGAAGAAGTAATCCCATGTCAATATGAAGATGTAGAATACCCTTCACACTTTTCAGAGAATGGTCTAGTGCTAGTAAAGAAGGAAAATACATGGATTTATATTGATGCAACAGGGAAGGAAGTAATCAGTTTGCCGGAAGAAATTACAGATGCAAAATATTTTGTAAGGGTTGAATAAAAAAATGTAGAGTTTTTAAAAGATGCAGACTATAAATTATCTCCATTAGGACATCAGTTAGACCAATAACATGGAAGGAAAAATAGTGGAAGAGGAAATATATATGGAAGAAAAAAGATATTGCAGGAAATGCGGAGCAGAATTGAAAGGGCAGGGGAAATTCTGCCCGAAGTGTGGTGAGCCGATATTGTCGGAAGAGCCTCTGAAAGCAAAGAAGAAAGGCAGAAAAGTTGTCATAGTAACGATAGGAATTGTTGGGATATTGGGAATAGGGACAGCAGTTGCATATAATTATTTGGAAAAACAAGAAGATAAGAAAAATCATGTAACTGCTGTCAAAGGGGATAACAAGAAGGAAGATACAAAGGAAAATAAAGAAGATTTTGTTGAGACAAACGAGGCGGAAAATTATCTTGCTATTGTTACAAATAAAGATGGGAAAGACGGATTGATAAATGCCGCAGGAGAATGGGTGTTACCTTTTGAATATGAGTCTATTGATTTATATGTACAAACGGCTGGACCAATAGAAGTTATAAATAGTGATAAGAAGATAGGATTTATAGATAAGAAGGGAGAAGAAATAATCCCATGCCAATATGAAAACGCAGGGTACTTTTCAGAGAATGAATTAGCGGGAGTACAGAAAGACGGCAAATGGGGATACATAAATGAGCAAGGAGAAGAAGTAATCTCATGCCAATATGAAGACGCAGGGTACTTTTCAGAGAATGGATTAGCGGAAGTAGAGAAAGACGGCAAATGGGGATACATAAATGAGCAAGGAGAAGAAGTAATTTCATGCCAATATGAAAACGTAGGCGAATTTTCAGAGAATGGATTAGCGATAGTATGGAAAGACGGCAAATGTGGCTGTATAAATGAGAAGGGAGAAGAGGTAATCCCATGTCAATATGAAGAGACATGGGGATTTTCAGAGAATGGATTAGCGGGAGTATGGAAAAACGGCAAATGTGGCTATATAAATGAGAAGGGAGAAGAAGTAATCCCATGCCAATACGAAGGCGTATGGAGCTTTTCAGAGAATGGATTAGCGGGAGTACAGAAAGACGGCAAACGGGGATATATAAATGAGCAAGGAGAAGAAGTAATTTCATGCCAATATGAAAACGTAGGCGAATTTTTAGAGAATGGATTAGCGATAGTAGAGAAAGACGGCAAATGTGGCTATATAAATGAGAAGGGAGAAGAGGTAATCCCATGTCAATATGAAGACGCAAGGGGATTTTCAGAGAATGGATTAGCGATAGTAGAGAAAGACGGCAAACGGGGATTTGTAAATGAAAAAGGAGAAGAAGTAATCCCATGTCAATATGAAGACGCGTGGGGCTTTACAGAGAATGGATTAGCGGGAGTAAAGAAAGAGGGCAAATGGGGCTATATAAATAAGAAGGGAGAAGAAGTAATCTCATGCCAATATGAAGACGCATGGAGTTTTACAGAGAATGGTCTAGCTGCAGTACAGAAGGGGGATAATATATGGAGCTATATTGATGCGACAGGGAAGGAAGTAATTAGTTTGCCGGAAGAAATTATGGAAGCAAATTATTTTGTGAAGGTAGAATAAAATGATGAAAAAGATATTAATTTTTTGTTTGGGAATGATGTTCCTGCTTACAAGCTGTACCAAATTTTCATCAGATGAAAAAAATGCAGTGGATACACATAAAGCAGAGCAACAAGAAGAACAACAAAAAGAAGAGAAAGAACAAGAAACAGAAGAAACACAAGCGGATATAAAAGAAGATATACAAACAGAGGGTGAGGAGGTTGAAGCTGTGCAGGAACAGCCGGAAGAACCTGCACAAACTACAAATGGAAAAGTAGTTGTGATTGACCCCGGACATTCTTCTGTCATTACAGGAGAAACAGAACCCATAGGACCCGGTGCATCAGAGCGTAAACCGGCAGATGCAATCGGAACTAGTGGAACTATTACAGGAATTCCGGAGTATGAATTGACCTTGGCAGTGTCACAAAAATTAAAGGAGGAGCTGGAAAACAGAGGTTACATAGTAGCAATGACAAGAGAAAGCAGTGATGTTCCTGTTAGTTGTATACAGAGAGCAGAAGTTGCCAATCAGTTGCAGGCAGATGTATTTTTAAGAATTCATGCAAATGGTTCGGAAAGCACACAAGCAGAGGGTGCAATGACTATTTGTACAACACCCAATAATCCTTATGCGCCACAACTTTATACACAGTCCAGAGAATTGTCCGATTGTATAATTCAAGAATTGTGTACAGCCACAGGATGTGAAAATGACGGTGTATGGGAAACCGATACCATGAGCGGAAACAACTGGAGCCAAGTACCGGTTACGATTGTAGAAATGGGATATATGACAAATCCGCAGGAAGACGAGCTGATGGCAACAGAGGAATATAGAAATAAAATAGTTCAAGGAATTGCTAACGGCGTGGACTTATATTTAGGAATAGGAAAGTGAGGAAGAACAGGATTATGAAAAAAATAAAGATATTGGGTATGGTAGCTATTTTGAGCTTGCTTTGTATTGGATGTGGAAAATCAGTAGAGGAAAAAATTGCAGGAGATTGGAAGCTGACAGGAAAAGACGGTGAAAAAGTAGAATATGATTATGAGTTGAAATTCTGGGATGACGGAAAATTTATGGTTATAAAAGGTGATGATGATTATGCAGGAGTTTATAATATTTCAGAAGACAGTATTCGATTAACAGATGCAAATACGGATTATAGCGGAGAGTACAAATTAGACGGAGATACACTGATTTTATACGACTATGGTTGTAATTACGCAGAGTTTGAGAGGCAATAAAAATGAAGTGTTTAAATTGTGGAAAAGAAATCAAAGAAGGCAGTCACTACTGTCCTTATTGTGGTACAAAGAACGAGGAGATAGCAAAGCAAAACAAAAGTAATTTGAAAATAAAATATAGGATTAAGTTGTGGTCGTCAGGTAAGTGTATATGTAATTGGATAGGGGGAATAATCGTTTTATGTACCCTCATGAATATAATTAGATACATGGATACGGATGCTTATGAAATATTCCTACTTTTTGGCGTAATTGCAGTTGCTTTTGATAGCATTTTTTTATATCAATATTTAAGTAAGATAAAAAAAACATATTTAGAATTTGACGGAGAAAAAATAACAGGGAAGGTATATAGTAAAACAGTCGGTTTTTTAGGATATGGTGAAAACAGAACTATTGAATATCCTATTAGTTCCATCAAAGATATTAAGGCAAAAAAGAGAAGAGGAATTGATGAAATATACTTAATTATGGAAAACGGACAGGAAATTTTTTGTGTAGACAATAGTCAAAAGATAATAGAATTATTGACAGATAGATATGGAAAATATGAAATTTTTGAGCTGAGTTCTTATGTAACGCTAGATATTGAGTGTATTAAAGTGGGAATTATAGGTGTTTGTTGTGGGGGGCTAGAATTTGTTTTGGGGATATTTTTAACAGAAGAGGAGGTTATGCTTATTGGAGGTTTAATAATAGTAATTGCAATCAAAATTTTACAAGAATTTTTGAAAAAGAGAAAAATAGCTTCAAAATGTAAACTAGTATTTACAAGAAACGGAGTAGAAATGCAAAATTTGAGATATTCGAAAACAATCCCATATACTTCTATTGAAACAATTTATAAAAGTGAGAAGGATATTATAATTCGTACGCATGAAGAGTGTATTGATATTCCTAATATGATTGTAAATGATGAAGACATTCAAGCTATGGGGAGAATTGTGGCTGAATATAGATAGGAAGAAAATAAAATGAAGTGTTTAAAATGTGGAAAAGATAATCCTGATAATGCGAAGTTTTGTAGTGGGTGCGGCGCTCTGCTACAAAAACAGGCAGAGGTAGAGCCTGCAAAAAAGAGAAAAACAGGAAAAAAGAAAATATGGATTGTTCTGATTGTTCTCATTCTGGCAATTTTATTACTGGGAGCATATTTTCTGAGCAAAGAGCGCAAATCAGTGAAAGAATATGCAGAAAATGTAGTTGAAATATTTCAAAATGGGAACAAAGAGAAAATAGATGAGCTTGTTTTCGGATATCAAGAGCTTGCTATGGAGGATGAAAATCAAGAGGAAGGTGAAAAAGAAGGTATTCTGGCAAAAATATTTAAAAACATTTCTATTAGGGTAAAAAGAATTACAGGGAAAGAAATTCAATATGAAATTTCATCTCCGGATTTAAGCACCTTTTTTGACACATTAGAAAAGGAAAATAAAATGTTATCCGCAGCAGAAATGGAAAGTTCGTTGGACAAGCTTATAAAAGAGGCACAGAGGAAGGAATATGTTGTCTCCATACCATACGAGAAGAAAAATGGAAAAATTATTGCAACTTACAGAACAGAAGAATTTGTTAATGCAATAACCGGAGGGCTTTTACAAGGTTATAAAGAAATATACGCAAAAATGCTAGAGGAATTGAAATGAAAAAAATAATTGCTTTATTTTTATGTTTGTTTCTTGTTTTAAATGATGTCTTTATTGTTAAGGCAGAGAATGAGGAACAATATGGAACGATACAGGTAGAGTTTTCTGATAAAGTAGGGGAATGCGAACTTCTTCATGTCATGACAAAAGGGAATGATTTATATGTTAATGCAGAAGAATTAATTCCAAGATTAGGTTATCAGCTAAATACATCCCATGATGAGGCAATCACTATTTACAATAGTGAAAACAAAGCTTTGCCTGATAAATTTGTACAACTTTTTTATGGAGATGTCAAAGTAAGAAACAAAGTTTTTACAGAAATTATAGATGACTATGAAGCGCCATTTGCAAGTATTCGCAATGAGCAAGGTGTATGGGTTCCGATGGCGTATGTATTGACACTCTTAAATAGTAGTATGCTCACAGTAGAAGATACTGTTGTAATCAATATGCCGGAAAAGAATATTGTAGATATCTATATGGATATTATGAAAAACAATTCTACATATCTATTTGACTGGGGTAAAGATTTTGGTTATACAGATTTTGATATACAAACATTGGGTATTGCTACACATCTTGTAAATCAGTTTCAGGGGATATTGGATTTTGACGGGGACTCTTGGTTACAACTGTTGCAGTCATTTTGCTTGAGTTCTTCGGCGTATGATAAAAAATATGGTAAAGATATTTCTTTACTCCTTTGTTCAGAGTCTGATGGAGAACTGGAAGCATTAAAAAAGCAGGCTTCTATTTATAAGAATTTGTTTAGCTCAAAGGGAAAATTAGGAGGGCTTCTTTCTAAGTATTCCCAAAAACTAGATGCGGATGTAGGCAATTGGAATGAAATATGTGAAGAACTAGAAAAACTTATAGAAGCTGGAGATACTTCTTATGTCAGGTTGTACAATAAAGCGTATGCACTTTTGGAAAAAGCTTTTGATAAACAAAGCTGGTTTTTAGATACAGTAGGAATTGTTTTAGATACACAGAAACAAATGTCAGCTGATGTACCGCTTCTTGATGTATTTCCTACCATTATAGAGGTAGTTCAGTATGGGGAAGAATTTGCCAATCAAGATGAATTTTCTGTAAAGGCTTTAGAAAATTTTTTACGAAATTCAACGGAGACAACTGTTGCATCTGAAGATATGAAAAATTCTATGAAGGCTTTTTTGAAAGAGTTAAAAGGTAATGTGGCAGAATATTCTGTTTTTAAATATTTCAAAGAGAATATAGGTGGCTGGGTAAAAGATGCTGTTAAAGACGGAGGTTTATTAGGTTCACAAGGAAATATGGCATTAGCAGTTTGGAATATGCTTTCTTCATATTGGCCGTTTGCCTCAAATGGTTTGGCAAGTGCTGATAAATTTGAGTTAGCATTGTATTCGGCAGTGTTACAATCTGACACGTTTTCAAATTATCAAAAATGCCGAGATGAAGCCTTTGCCAACGTAAATGACTTAACAGCAGAGAAATTATATAAAGTATCTCAGTATTGTTATTTGTATATGAAGACTTGTTATATTACCAGAGAGTCTGCTCTTGCGTCTTTAGTAGGAAAAAGAGATGCAATAAAGGAACAGATTGAACCTTTATTAGAACAACAAAAAGCCATTAATGCTGAAATTGCAGATATTTTAATAAAGTTAAAGACAGCAAACAAAAACAATAAGGACTTAAAATATGGATTTCTTCCAGAAAACAATAAAGAATATTTGAATTCATATACAGGTGGGTTACCTCCGATTGAATTTTCGTCTGTTTCAGCAAAGGATTTAATTGGTGAATGGACAATTGATACAGAATATACTATGGAATATAACAATAAGAGTATGCGGGAGTTTTATGGTTCATCCTATACGGGCAGCAGACCTGAAATGATATTTAGTGAAGATGGGTCATTTGGATATTATGTGGCGTGGTGCTATGGATTGGGAACTTTCAAGGCAGAAAATGAAACAATTAAGGTGAACTTAACTGAAGGAGATCCGAATACAGGTGAGCTGGAACTGTATATGGAAGAGGGAGACATTCCGAGGATTGCTTTTGACCAATTTGGAGATGGAACGAAAATATTCTGGAAACGAGTTGACGCTTCTGAGACTAATACTGAAAATATTCCTCAGACAGAAAGCACTTTAAAAGATGGTGTGTATAGATATTCGGATGGGGACTTTCGTGCAGAATTACAAGTAAGTACGGTGGGAGACAAAAAGCAATGTTATTGGGGAGAATGGTACAACTATGGGGCGTCTGCTTCCGTAGAAGATTTTGTATTTACGTGGGAAGACGGTAAAACAGAGTATGAAGTTCAGGGACAGAGGTCAGGAGAAACTTTATCAGTAAAATTTGATATACAGGGAGAGGCTGTTATCATTACCATAAAAAATCAAGCTGGGATACTACACTACGGAGCAGGAATGCAGCAGGAAGGAAAAGAGTTTCAGGCTGAATATGCCTATGTAACAGAAACTGTATCTTCAGATACGACACAACCCTTTAGCATGGAGAATATATCGTATATTTCTGCCACATCACAGCTTTCGGAATACGATATGACTCACTCGGCAGACAGGCTTATTGACGGTGATATTTCCACAGCATGGGTTGAAGGCATGTCCGGTCAAGGAATAAGAGAGTCAGTTAGCGTTCGTTTTGATGATGAATATTTGATAAATGGAATTAAGATTAATGCAGGATATCAGAAAAACGACGAATTGTATAATAAAAATTCCAGACCGGCAAAGATTGGGATTGCTTTTTCTGATGGAACATACGAAGTGCATGAATTAGACGATGTAAATAATGTTCAAGATATTGTTTTTAATAAACCAGTATTTAGTAAATCAATTTCTTTGATTATTGAGGATGTCTATTCAGGAACCAAATATGAGGATACAGCTATATCTGAAATAAGTATTTATTAAGGTGAAAAAATATAGTTGCAGTTACCAAGAATATGTGAAATGAATTATTGTGAAATTGCTCAATTGTAAATTCTTGTCATAAATGATAGAATAATTTTTAGGAACAATCGTGTTACAGGGTGGTTGACCTCTATTTTATGATA